>NZ_CALIAA010000091.1 GCF_938040765.1 uncultured Fretibacterium sp. | reverse complement strand
GCTGAGAACGTGAGGGTCTCTGCGATAAACGGTGAGAAATCGTGTTGGTTTTTTCACAAGGCTGCAGCGGCGGTTTACCTCAGACCGGGGGAGAATGTGCTGGAGGTTTATGCCCAGTGGGCGAGGGGAGGCCGTACGGTTACCCTGTATCGTACGAACCCCGTTGTGCTGACGCTGACGGTGCCCAGCGATAAAATCTATGCCCTGCATTACGACGTTCGGAGCTCCTGTTATTTGCTGACCGAGGGAGACGCATACGAGGATGAGACGTGGGAGAGGTCATTGACGGACGTGAACGTAGTTGACGGCTGAAAATGGCCCGAGTCGTTCTGAGAGATAGGCAGTCGTGAATCACCCTTTTTCCAGAAACCGCCGGGTCGAGACAAACGGGCTGTCCTTCACGGCGAAGCGGTAGGGGTAGCCGGCCGCCTCCCCCGCGTAATCCACGTTGATGCGCGGCGTCGCGGCGACGCGGGCGTCGGGGATCGATTCCCCCTCGGTGAGGAACAGCGTCTCGTCCGTCAGGTCCGTCCCGTTCTGCTCCCGCGAGATGCGCAGTGCCTGGCAGAGTTTGCCGGGCCCGCTGCACAATTTGCGGGCATCCCTCGTCCCTCTGTGCCGTTCCATCAATTCCACCCCGGATAAGGGTTCCAGCGCACGAATCAGGACGGCCTCGGGAAAGCCCTCGGGGCCCGCGACGACGTTGAAGCAGTGGTACATCCCGTAGATCAGGTAGACATAGGCATAGCCGCCCGCGCGGAACATGACCTCCGTGCGGTGTCCCGGCCGGGCGGCCGGGATGCCGAAGGCGTGGCACGCGGCGTCCGCGGGGCCGGCGTAGGCCTCCGTCTCGACGACGATGCCCGCGGCGGCCCCTTCCGCCGTCCGATGGACCAGGACCTTCCCCAACAGGGCGCGCGCCGTCTCGACCGCGCCCCGGAGGTAGAAGGACCGGGGCAGGGGCGGAAGGTCAGGCATGTCCGTCCCCGCGGGGGGCCAGAGCGGGAGGAAAGCGCTCCCGCAGCCGACGGAAGACGCCGGGGGGAACCATGTCGTGCACCGTCCCGCCGAACTGGAAGATGTCGCGGATGACGCTGCTGGAAAGGTACGAATATTTGGGGTCGGTCACGATGAAGAACGTCTCGATCTCCGGGGCCAGCTGGCGGTTCATCAGGGCCATCTGGAACTCGTACTCGAAGTCGGACATGGCGCGCAGCCCGCGGATGATGGCACGCGCCTTTTCCTGCCTCAGGTAGTCGACCAGCAGGCCCGTGAAGTGGCCGACCGTGACGTTGGGCAGGTAGCTCAGCGCCTCTCGGGCCATGGCGTGCCGTTCCTCGACGCTGAACGTGGAACGTTTCTGGGGGTTGACCAGAATGCTGACCCGCACCTCGTCGAAGATCGCGGCGGCGCGTTCGGCAATATAGATGTGCCCGTTGGTGATCGGGTCGAACGAGCCGGGGTAGACGGCCCGGACGGCGCGTTTCATTCGCCAACCTCTCCTTCCTGCGGTGCGCCCTCCTGCGCTTCGGCGTCCCGAATGGCGCGCACGGGGCTCAGGAACGTCAGTACCGTCTCCCCGTACTCCCTCTCGGACTCGACCCGCCACTCCCCCGGGGGGACGGTCAGCGGCTCCCGGACCGAGTGCTCCACGACCATGACGCCGCCCGGCGCCAGAAGCTCCGCAAGACCTCCGATACCCGGCAGCGCCGCCCCCCACCCCTCGTGGTAAGGGGGGTCGGCGAATACGACGTCGAAGACCTTTTTTCTCCTGCGCAGCCAGGCAATGGCCCTCCGCAGTTCGAGGTTCAGGACTGCCGCGCTGCCCGGAGCCGTGTGCGGCACGGAGCGCTCGATAGTCTGGGCCCGTGCACGGACCGATTCCACGAAGACCACGGATGCCGCGCCGCGTCGCAGCGCCTCGAGGCCGACGCGGCCCGTTCCCGCGAAGAAATCGAGAAACCTCGCTCCCTCCAGGGACCCGACGGCGCCGCGCATGGAGTCCAGGATGCTGAACAGGGCCAGAAGGACCCGGCCGGAGGTGGGGCGGACCTCCTTCAAGGGGCTGGCGCCGCGTTTCCGTCCGGTCCCAGGCGCCGCGCGAGGTCCTCGGCGGCGCACCGCACGGCGGGGGTCAGAAAGGCGTTTGCCGTCCCATCCAGCTGGACCAGCGTGCCGCCGCCGCGCTCGGAGACCCTGAGGTAGTAACGCTGCTCGAACTCGTCGTCGGTGGAGAAGGTGTCGACCAGGAAACACGGAGCCCCGTCCGGCCCCGCGTAATGGCGGCCGAACGCCCACCGGGCGTCTCCCCTGCGTCCGCTCGTCCCGTCGAGGGCCGCGATCCTCTCCTCGTTCGGGGGATATTCCGTCCTGATGTGCATCTCCGAATCCCTCCAGGTCCGTCGTGCGACGGTGAAGTCCCGTGTCTTGGCAAAGATCAGCCTGTGGATCGCCTTGCCCTGCTCCATCCATTTGCGCTCGTACTTCGTTGTGACGGGGCGCTCGGGGTTCGTCTCGCACGAACGGAGCTCGAGCGCCGCATGGGCCGAAAGCCGTGCCTGGACCTCCTGAGCGTAGGGCTCGTCGTCCGTGACCAGCTCGAAGACGCCGCCTGGCCTCAGCACCGCGGCCAGGTCGTCGGTGAACTCCCGGGCGGTCACGCGGCGGTGCGCATGGCGCTTCTTGGGCCAGGGGCAGGGGAAGTTCATGTAGATTTTATCCAGGGAGGAGTCCGCGAAGAGCTCCTTCATCATGTAGCGGGCGTCCGTGCGGATGAGCCTGAGGTTGTCCAGCCCCCCCGAACGCCTGGCGCAGCGCAGGACGCAAGCCGGCGAGACCTCCATGCCCAGCAGGAACGTGTCCGGGTTCGCCCCCGCGTGACGCACCGTGTACTCCCCGTTGCCGAACCCGACCTCCAGCTCCGTCCGGCCCCGCCCCCCGGACAGCGCCCTCAGATCGAGCGGAAGGGACAGGCCCCGGGGCAGCAGGATGTTCCCATAGCCGCCCCTGTGCCCGTCCGTGTTCAGAATGTCCATTTCAGAACGTCCATGTGAAGTCCGGCAGGCCTTCCGCCCTCAGCCGTTTTTTGACGTCCTCCATGATGAAGGCCAGGGCTTTCTCGTCCCTGCCCTCGCAGCGGGTCGTGATGACGGGCTGGGTGTTGGAGGCGCGGATCAGCCCCCAGCCGCCGGGGTAGAGGATGCGGATTCCGTCCAGGGTCAGGCCCTTGTAGTCCTTGAGCGCCTTCTCCCGGATGCGTCGGATGACCTCGAACTTCTCGGAGTCCGGGCAGTCGATCCGGGCCTCCTCCGTCGCGGGGTATAGGGGGATGGAGGCCATGAGGTCGGAGAGGCTTCTTCCGGTCCTGGACAGGATTCTCAGGATGCGCCCCGCCGCGTAGAAGGAGTCGTCGAACCCGTAGTACTCGTCGGCGAAGAACATGTGCCCGGAGAGCTCCCCCGCGAAGGGCGCGCCGATCTCCCGCATCTTCGCCTTGATGACGGAGTGCCCGGATTTCCAGAAGAGCACCCGACCGCCCAGGCGCTCGATCTCCTCCGGCAGCGCCATGCTGCACTTGGGCTCGACGATGGCCTCCGTACCGGGCCGGGCCTTCAGGATCTCGGCCCAGTAGAGGGCCATCAGACGGTCCCCGAAGATCACCGTGCCGTGTTCGTCCACCACGCCCAAGCGGTCGGCGTCCCCGTCGAAGGCGAACCCGACGTCCGCCCCCGAGGACTTGACCTTCTCGATCAGGTCCTGGAGGTTCTCGCGCTTCTGCGGGTCCGGGTGGTGATTGGGGAAGCGCCCGTCCGGCTCCGCGCAGAGGGGGATGCAGGCGCAGCCCAGCGACTTGAAGAATCGCTCGGCGATGGGGCCGGCGGTCCCGTTTCCGCTGTCGCAGACCACCTTGAAGGTGCGGGAGAAGGGTTCGAACCTGGAGGCGAGCATCGCCAGGTAGTCGTCCGTGATGTCCCGCGCCGTGACCGTCCCCGGGCCGCAGGAGGGAAGCTCCGACTCCGTCAGGCGACGCACCTCCTGTATGCTGTCGCCCCAGAGCGTGGCGTTGTCGTATCCCAGCTTCAGGCCGTTCATGTTGGGCGGGTTGTGGCTGCCCGTGATCATGACCGCGCCCTTCAGGTCGAGGTGATGCATGCTCCAGTAGAGCAAGGGGGTCGTGACGGTCCCGATATCCATGATGTCGATGCCCGAGGCGGTGAGGCCCCGGGCGACGGCGGCCCGGATGCGCGGGGTCGAGAGCCTGACGTCTCCTCCCACGGAGACGCGGTCGACCGACCGCTCCCTCAGCCAGGCGCCGTAGGCCCTGCCGATCGCCTCCACGACGTCGTCCGTCAGATCCCGTTCCGCGTCGCCCCGGATGTCGTACTCCCTGAATATCTCCGGCGAGATGTTCCCTTTCATTTGCCCCTCAGGACCTCCCCGACTACCTCCATGCCCCGGGCCACCAGGGCCTCGTCGGCCTGGCTGCCCATGTGCCCGATGCGGAAAACCCGGCCGTCCAGCGATCCGTAGTTTCCTCCGGCGACGAGCCCCTTCTTCCTCAGCGCGGCGTCCAGCTCCGGCCACGTCCAGCCGTCCGGGACGTTGAAGGCCGTCACGGTGGGGGAGCAGATGTCCTCCCGCACGGGGAAGAGCGTCAGCCCCGCCTCGCGGCCCATCGTCCGGCAGAGTTGAGCCGCACGGGCGTGCCGGGCGTAGGCGTTCTCCGGCCCCTCCTCCATGATGGCGTTCAGGGCGACGTTCAGCGCCGTCATCCCCTGCCAGTCGTGCGTGTAGGGCATGGCCCGGACCTCGGGGACCCTCCGCCAGGGCAGATAGGCGTCGTATCCACTGTACCCGACGCGCTCGAAGACGCTCCACGCACGCGCGGAGACGGTGGAGACGGACAGGGACGGGGGAAGCGACAGCACCTTCTGGCTTCCAAGAAGGCCGATGTCGATGAGCCCCTCGTCCACCCCTACGGGGGCCCCGCCCCCGCTCGACACGAAGTCGACGAGGAATAGCGCATCCGCCTCGCGGGCGATCTCCCCCAGCTCCCTGAGATGAGGGTTCAGGGTGCCGCTGGGGGTCTCGCAGTGCACGGCGGTGACGAGCTGCGGACGGAAACGCCGGACGGCCTCCCGCACCTTTTCGGGATCGGGGACGTCGTCATAGGGGAAGGCCACGACCTCGGCCTCCGCCCCGATGGCGCGGGCCATGTCGACGAACCCCTCGCCGAAGAGCCCCGAGGCGACGGCCAGTAGCCTCTCGCCCGGACGCAGGGCGCTCTTGACGCCGCCCCACAGGATGGACATGGCCTCCCCGGAGGTGATGACGACGCTCTCCTTCGTCCCGAGCAGCGTCTGGACGAGCTTCTGGTTTTTTGCGTACAGGTCGTAGAATTCGGTCTCCAGATCGGAGCTGCCGAAGTCAGTAAGCCACGCCTCGCGAATCTTCCGGGGCACCGAGACGGGGCCGGGCACGAGGCCGATGGGATAGGTGTTCATGAATTTCGCTTCCTTTCACTTCTCAGTCGGAAATGCTTGTTCGGGCGGAACGATTGTCCTGGGCCCGGTGATGCGGGGCCGTCACCGCCCCTCGAAGAGAAGGATGACCTGCGTGGCGAACTCGGTCAGCTCCTCCTGCGACGCGCCCGCGCTCTCCAGGGTCAGGGTCCTGTCCTTCCCCAGCTCGATGGCCAAGGCCGTCCCAAGGATGTCCTGCCGCTCCAGAACGGCCCGGTGTCCCTCGATGTCGAGCGTTTGGTATCGGGCCCCGAACCCGAGCGGAAGGTCGTCGGCGCTCACCGCACCCTGGGGGACGAGGAGCGTCCCGGGACCGGGGCCCTCCATCAGGATCGCCTCGATGCGCCCGGGAGGGGCGCTGCGCGTGTAGATGCGATTGTGCCAGACCCCAAGGTCCTCCGATGTCGTCCTGAAGGGAATGGCGTCCCCGGATTCCGCGAGCCACGGCCCCACGAGGTCGGGCAAAGGGCCCACCGCGGCCGAGGACGACGGACACAGAAGCATGAACGTAAGGAAAAGCGTCAGACAAAGGGACGAACGTCCGCAAAGCATCGCGATCCGCTCCTTTTCATAGAAACGTTTTTCAGGAATGTCCTGAATTGCTCATGATTATACCGGAGTTTGAATAAAACAGGGCTCAGCCGTTCGGGGTATCGTGAGGAAAGCACAACTTTTCCAGGTCGACCGCGCGGTCGAACGCCGCCTCGTCCATCTTTCCGAAACTGATGGATTTCGGTTTGTAGATAAGTTTCCCATCGACACGGAACAACTCGCAATAGCCTAAATCCATTTTGATAGCTGAAAGCAAGCTGCTGAGAAAGT
>NZ_CALIAA010000090.1 GCF_938040765.1 uncultured Fretibacterium sp. | reverse complement strand
TTTCAAGCGACGCGGACCCCCGGCGCGCTATCCCCCAAGCAGGCGAGCCTCCAGCACCTGGTCGCGCTTGAAACCCTCCGATTTCAAAGCACGGGGGGCCGACGCCCCCCGTACCCCCCCCTCGGCTTTCAAGCGACGCGGACCCCCGGCACACTATTCCTCCAACAACCGGGCCTCCAGCACCTGCTCGCGCTTGAAACCCTCGAGACGCAGGTAGAAGTCGGCGGCGTCCAGGAGGGCCTGCATGGGGGTGAGCCCGATGATCTCGCTGCCCACGACGCTGACACCGTAGCGCGCGGCCTCGGACTTGACGGTCTCGAAGACGCGGTGCAGCGGGGTCGCGGTGTAGTCCGTCATATTGATGGAGACCTGGGTGATCCCCCTTTCCTCAAGCGCCAGGCCGATGGCGCGGCAGTTCACGTAGCCGCCCCTGGCCGCGCGGATGGTCTGGGCGATGTGCCTGGCCAGGGCCACGTCGGAGGTCGACAGGTTGATGTTGAAGGCCACCAGAAAGGGGCGCGCGCCGACGACCGTAGCTCCGGCCCTGGGGTGCATCGCCCGAGGCCCCTCGTCGGGGGCGCGTTCCGGCGTTTTGATGGCCTCCTTCAGCCCCTCGTACTCCCCCTTGCGGACGTCGGGCAGCGCCTTCATCGAGGGGCGCTTTGCGGCGGCCTCGTAGAAATAGACGGGAATGGAGAGCTTGTCAGCAATCTCCCTGCCCAGCTCGTGGGCCAGGGCCACGCACTCCTCCATCGTAACGTTCGAGACGGGGATGAAGGGAATGACGTCCGTCGCACCGATGCGGGGATGTCCCCCCCTGTGTTTCTCCATGTCGATCAGCTCCGCGGCCCTGGCGCAGCAGGCGAACGCCGCCTGCTTGGCGGCCTGAGGCTCGCCCACGAAGGTGAGCACCGTCCGATTGTGATTGGGGTCGGAGGAGTGGTCCAGGACGGTCACGCCGGGCGTCCCGCGCGCCTCGCCGATGATGGCCTCGATGACCTCGGCCCTCTGCCCCTCGCTGAAGTTCGGTACGCATTCCACAAGCTTCGCCATATCCGCTCATCCTGTCCTTTCATTCCGGTCATTCCGGCATCCGCAATGGGTTCAAGCGCCGTATGGTTTCGAGTTCGCCTTGCCTCAGCATTATAGACGAAGACGAAAAAACGAAAAAGTCCGTGCCCTCCGCCTTTTACACTTCCCCCTCTTTGACTATAATGAATGCAGGATGGAACCGGAGGATCACACCGGACCGTCAGCTCGGTCAGCATAGGAGGACTCTCGATGGACAGACAACGGAAAGGCTGGGACTTTGTCATCGACGTAATGAATGGAATGGGGCGCGGACTCTTCGCCTCCCTGATCGTGGGGTTGATCCTGAGGCAGGCGGGCGCCTACCTCTCGGTCCCCCTGCTGACGAAACTCGGCAGTGCGGCGCAGATCCTCATGGGGCCGGCTATCGCGGCCAGCATCGCGTGCAGCGTCTCGGCTCCCCCTCTGGCGGTCTTCTCCTCTCTGGCGGTCGGCGCCGTCGGGGCCGGGGCCTTTGCCGGCCCTGCGCCCGTGCCCGGCGAGCCCGTAGGGGCCGCCGTCGCGGCTCTCGTCGGGGTCCTGTGCGGCAAGATCGCGCAGGGAAAAGGCGGCAAGGGGCTCGACATCCTGTTGATCCCTCTCGCCACGATCGTCGGCGGCGGACTCGCGGCCGTGACCTGCGCACCCTGGATTGCGAGAGGAATGAACGCCGTCGGGGATCTCGTCAACCTGACGACGACCCTGCAGCCGCTGCCGATGGGCATCGCCGTCTCCGTCATCATGGGGATGATCCTCACGCTGCCGATCAGCAGCGCCGCCCTGGCGATCTCGTTGGGGCTCTCGGGGCTCGCCGCCGGGGCCTCCACGGTGGGGTGCAGCGCGCAGATGGTCGGGTTCGCGGTCATGAGCTTCCGGGAGAACGGGATCGGGGGCCTGATCGCCCAGGGGCTGGGCACGTCCATGATTCAGGTGCCGAACATCATGCGCAACCCCTGGATATGGGTCCCGCCGACCCTCGCCTCGGCCGTCCTGGGCCCCCTCGCGACGCTGCTTTTCCGGATGAAGAACAACAGCGTCGGAGCGGGGATGGGGACGAGCGGCCTGGTGGGGCAGATCGGCACGTTCGCCGTGATGGGCGAGTCCGCCTGGCCCGGCGTGATCCTGCTGCATTTCGTCCTCCCCGCCCTGCTCACCTGGTTCTTCGCCAGAATTCTCGAGGGCCGGGGGTTGGTCCGACCGGGGGATATGACGCTGGACAGGGAGGCGTGACGCCGCGCTATTCCGCCGCTTTGGCCGTGCCCCTCAGGCGCTTTTCGAGCCCTTTGAGAATGGCCAGGCCAAGGAGGGCGCCCGGAACGCTGCTGATGAGAAACGCGGCGGAGAGGGTGGCGAACATTCCCCCCACCGCCCCGGGGGATACGATCAGGGCCGCTGTGAAGGCGCCCAGCGTCCCTGTGGCGCAGGGCTCCACGAGGGCCGCCCAGGCCCCGACCCCTTGCCCGCGCAGGACCGTACGGGCCGCCAACCCTACGGCCAGCGCCCCGAAAAGGCTCCCGGGAAAGGCGAGGATCGTCCCCATGCCCGTCGTATAGCGGATGAGGCTGGCGACGAACGCGCTGCCCACCGCCCACCAGGGCCCCAGCAGGACCCCGGCCACGGCGTTGATCGTATGCTGAAAGGGGAAACATCGCGAGGGCCCGACGGGAAAGGAGAAGGGCGCGAGCAGGACGGCCGCCGCCGCGAGGAGCGCGGCCAGGAGCATGGCCCGCAAATGCGTTCCGGGTGCCGCAGAGTTTCGGTCTTCGCAGGTTTCGTGCATCGAAGGATGCCTCCTTGTCTTCATCTCGTATTATCATCGTCCCGTATCTTCATTGCCGCTCCGGCGCGAAGCCTTGTCCACGCGCCCTATCCCGTCATCAGGCCCCTGCCGGCGTTCCAGGCGGTTCCGCCCCTCTCCCCGATCCGGCAACAGCCGTTCCGGAACGGGGCGGGACCGAGGGGGCTCTTCGGGCCTCAGTCCAACCTCACGGCCGTTCCGCTGCAGGTCACCATCAACATGTCGTTGTTCGCGCCCAGCACCTCGTAGTCCATCTTGACCCCCACCACCGCGTCGGCCCCCAGTGCAGCCGCCCTCTGGCCCATCTCGGCCAGGCTCTCTGTCCGGGCACGGGTCAGTTCCTCCTCGTACCCCTTGGAACGGCCCCCAAAGACGTTGCGCAGCGCCGCTCCGATATCCTTCAGAAAATTGACCCCGGCGACCACCTCGCCAAACACGATACCCCGATACTCCCTGATGGTGCGCCCCTCGATGCCGGGCGTCGTCGTCACGATCATGCCGCGAAGACCTCCCTTTCCTGCTATGTCTTTCCACAGGGACAAGCGGACTCGGACACATGGGCTCCGCAGGTCCCCTCTCATTTCCTCCCCCGCACGTTCGTGCTTTTTACGAGGGGTCTCCCCAGAATTATTGTAGGCCCTCGGGGGGACGGGGGCAAGCGCAACCCGGCCGTCCGGGTTCAAAGGCCCCCGATTTTCCCACGGACGGCAAAACGGCCCCGGGCCGATCGCCCGTATTCCGCGAAAGAGACCTTATCCCCGGGCAGCGGCAAAATACGGAAAATCGTTGACTGAAAGAGGGTTTTGCCCTAAAGTTACTCTTGAAATCACAAGCGTGCGGACAAGTACGGCACGGCGATGTGGGCAGGCCTTTTTGCCGCGCGGCTGCCTGCGTTTTTGAAACGTCGGGCGGGCCCGCAGAAAAATGGAGGGGAAGAGATGAGAAAGTCGTTTTTGCTCGCCGCGGTCCTTTTGGGGCTGCTGACAGCTCCAGGGGGGGCCCTTGCCGCCCCCTGCGTCGAGGGCGAGGCGCTGGTGGTCTTCAAGAAGGCGCCCGGCGCCGTCGTGACGGCGGCCTCCGTGGAGCGCGGGGCGGAATCGTTCCGCCTGGCGGCGCTGGCGGCGGCCTCCGGGGCACGGGTGATGCAGGCCTACGGGGCCCTGTCCGAGGCCGGCGACGGCGTCTTCGCGCTGGTCCGATCCGAGACCGTAACGGCAAAGCAGCTGGTGGAGGACCTGAGGGCGAGGGCCGACGTGCTCGCGGCAGCTCCAAACTACATCACCCGGACCATGCGGCAGCCCAACGATCCCCGATACGCCTCGGGAGAGCTTTGGGGACTGAAGGCCATCCGCGCTCCCGAGGCGTGGGACGTCGTGACGGGCAGCACGGACGTATACGTCGCGGTTGCGGATACGGGTATCCATGCCGCCCACGAGGACCTTCGGCCGAACCTGGATACGGGACTCAGCCGGGATTTCTCCAAGAGCAGCCAAGGCTACGCCGACGCCCACGGACACGGGACGCACGTTGCGGGGACGATCGGGGCCGTGGGGAACAACGGCCTGGGCGTCGCGGGAGTGAGCTGGACGACGCGGCTGATCGCGCTGCGGATCATGGGCGCGGACGGGGCCGGTCCATCCTCCTGGACCGTGGAGGCTTTCAGTTACCTGATCTCCCTCCTTCGCACAAATCCGCAGATGAAGGTCGCCGCAATCAACCTCTCGCTGGGAGGGTACGCGGACATAACTCCGAGCGAAGCTCAGTCGCTGCCGGATCCCTACTGGCTTGTCTACAAGATTCTGGACAACATGGACCGGACCGTGATCGTCGTCGCGGCGGGGAACGAGGGGCTGGAGGTGGGCAAACCTGCGCCCTATGACGCCCCCAGCGA
>NZ_CALIAA010000089.1 GCF_938040765.1 uncultured Fretibacterium sp. | reverse complement strand
ATCGAGTTCTTCAATTCTCTCGGGATTCGGGCGGTGACGGAACGAGGGGGGCGGGTCTTCCCCGCCGAGGGCGGGGGACAGCGCGTTCTGGACGCCCTCCTGATCCTCTGCAAGAAGGGCGGGGTGCGCATCCTGAGGGAGTCGCCGGTCCGCTCGCTGAAGATCAGGAACGGGCGCGTCGAACGCCTCGTCACGGCGATCGAGGAGCTGGAGGCCGAGCGCTACATCGTGACGACGGGCGGAAAATCCTACCCCAGGACGGGGTCCACGGGGGACGGCTACCGCTTCGCGGCCCAGGCGGGGCATACGGTGGTGGAGCCGACCCCGGCCCTCGTCCCCGTCAGGACGCAGGAAACCTGGGTCAAGCTGGCGCGGGGCTACAACCTGCGCAACGTCCGCCTTACCGTGACGGTGAACGGGGAGAAGGCCGAGGAACGCTTCGGGGAGATGGAGTTCACGAACTTCGGGGTCAGCGGCCCCATCGTCATGGAGCTCAGCTCCCGCATCCCCGACTGGATGGCCAGGGGAACGGTGCGGTTTTCCATCGATTTGAAGCCGGCGCTGGACCTGCGGCAGCTCTCGGACCGCGTGGTGCGCGACTTCGAGAAGCACCACGACCGCCTCTTCGCAGGAGCGCTGCGTGATCTTGTTCCGGGGCCGCTCATCCCGCTGATCCTGGAGCTCTCGGACGTCCCATCGGACAAGCCCGCGGCCTACGTCTCCCCGGAGGAGCAATCGGACCTCGCGACCCTGCTGAAGAACATCGTCCTGACCGTCAACGGACTCTGGGGCTTCAACCACGCCATCGTCACCCGCGGCGGGGTGTCCCTGAGGGAAATAGAACCCGGGACGATGCGCTCGAAGCTCTGCGACAACCTCTACTTTGCCGGAGAGGTCCTGGACCTGAACGGCCCCTCGGGCGGGTTCAACCTCCAGATCTGCTGGAGCACCGGATACGTGGCCGGGAGGGCCGGACATCCAGAAAAGGCGGCCCCTCCCGCCTGAGGGGAAGGGCCGCCTTTTATCTCGTTCACACGCTATCGCCGCTCAACGGGTTATGGCCTCCCGGGCCTCCCGGGCCTTCTGCACGACCTCCCGGCTGTCGAGCGTGGGGTAGTCCCCGCCGCGGTAGAGCCACTTTCCGTTCACCATCGTCCCGACGACATCGGCGGAGCTCCCCGCATAGACGACGTACATCGCCAGGTTCTCCTCGTCCGCCCCGATGTAGTGCGGCCGGTCCAGGTCCACCAGGACGAGGTCCGCCACCCAGCCCTCTCGGATCATGCCCTTCCGGGTGAAGCCGAACGCCCGCGCCCCCTCGTAGGTCGCCATGCGCAGCACGTCCAGTGCGGGGACGCAGGTGGGGTCCCGGCCCACCCCTTTATGAAGCAACGCGGCGGTCCGCATCTCCTCCCAGATGTCCAGGCGGTTGTTGCTGGACGCGCCGTCCGTGCCGAGGGCAAGGCCGACGTCCCGTCCCAGCCACGACTGAAGGGGCATGACCCCGCTGCCCAGCTTGAGGTTGCTGCAGGGATTGTGGACCAGCGTCACATGGGAGAGGTCCAGACGCTCCGCACTGGACGGGTCCAGCCAGACCGCGTGGGCCAGCACCGTCCCGGGGTTCGAGAGCAGCCCCATCGCCTCGAGGTACCGCTCCGGGTCCATCTTGAGCTCGTCTCGGATGTAGTTCAGCTCCCACTCCGTCTCCAGGAAATGGAAATGCACCCCCAGCCCGCGCTCCCGGGCCGTCCCGACGATCGTCTCCATATCCTCGACGGGAACGGTATAGGGCGCGTGGGGCCCAAGCTGGACGGTCAACAGCCCCTCCCGCCCATGCCAGCGCTCCGCAAGTTCCAGGTTCTCCTTCAAAGAACGCTGTACCTTGCCGGGAGGCCCCGCCGTGATGCCGCGGCAAAGCGCCGCGCGGATGCCCGATTGCAGGGCCGCCTCGGCCACGCGGTCCATCTCGAAGTACATATCGGCAAAACAGGTCGTCCCGCAGGCCAGCATCTCCAGGATGGCCGACAGGGTCCCCCAATAGATGTAATCGGACGTCAGCTTTTCCTCAACGGGCCAGATCTTTTTCTGCAGCCATTCCATCAGGGGCGCTTCCTCGCCGAGCCCCCTCAGGAGCGTCATGGCCGCATGGGTGTGCGCGTTGACGAAGCCGGGCAGCACGGCCATTCGCCCATGTCCGGCCACGACCTTGTCCGCCCCCGGCGGCGTCTCGCCGACATCCAGGACCTGGGCGATCCTTCCCTTGGAGACAAGCAGGTGCCCACGCTTCGCCCGTTCCCCTCCCCCGTCCAGCATCAGCACATCCTTAAACAGCGTCGCCATCTCGAATGCCTCCTCTATCGCCAAATCCACCCCAAGAGATGCAGTTTGCTAATCCATTTCCAAATCATCCGTAGACAAGGCGGCTTTTGCGAGCCGAAGTGACGGCGTACAAAAAAGTACGTTGAGCGAGGCGAGCAAAAACAACGCAGTATACGGGTGATTTCGAAATGGATTCATTCTACCCAGCTTTTCATATACTCGACCTGCTCCTCCGTCATCGTGTCGATTTTGATGCCCAGGGCCGCCAGCTTCGACTCCATGACGGCGCGGTCCGTCTCCTCGGGCACGGAATACAGACCGGGGGCCATCTTGTGGGTGTAGACGTGCAGCGCGGACTCCAGCTGAAGCGAGAAGCTCAGGTCCATGATCTCGATGGGGTGACCGTCCGCACAGGCAAGGTTCGTCAGGCGCCCCTCGCCCAGCAGGTTCAGCCTGCGGCCGTCCTTCAGGACGTGGGTGTCGATGTTGTCGCGCAGATGCTCCACATGGTCCGCCAGGGCCGCGAGGTCCGGCTTGCTGATCTCCACGTCGAAGTGCCCCGCGTTGCCCAGCACGGCGCCGTTCTTCATCAGCTCGAAATGCTCTTTGCGGAGCACGTGGATGTTGCCCGTCAGGGTCAGGAAGATATCCCCGACCCGGGACGCCTCCTCCATGCTCATCACGTCGAAGCCGTCCATCAAGGCCTCGCAGGCCTTGTGCGGATCGACCTCCGTCACGATCACCCTGGCGCCCAGTCCGGCCGCCCGCATGGCAACGCCCCGCCCGCACCAGCCGTAGCCGACCACGACGACCGTCTTGCCCGCCACCACCATGTTCGTGGTGCGAACGAAGCCGTCCCACACCGACTGTCCCGTCCCGTAACGGTTGTCGAACAGGTACTTGCTGAGCGCGTCGTTGACCGCGATCATGGGGAACTTCAGAACGCCCTCGTTCGCCATGGCCCTCAGGCGCTTGACACCGGAGGTCGTCTCCTCCGAACCTCCCAGGATGCCCGGGATCAGCTCCGGCATCTCCTGGTGGATCGTGGCCACGAGGTCGGCCCCGTCGTCCACGATGACGTTCGGCTTATACCCCAAGACGGTGCGCACGTAACCGAAGTACTCCTCCGTGGTCATGCCCCGGTGGCTGTAGACGTGCACGCCCTTGTCCGCAAGGGCCGCACAGATGTCGTCCTGAGTGGACAGCGGATTGCTGCCGCAGGCGGCGACCGTCGCCCCCAGATGGGAGAGGGTCAGCAGCAGATTGGCCGTCTTCGCCTCCAGATGAAGGCAGGCGGCGATCGTCGCCCCCTTGAAGGGCTGAGCCTCCTTGTACTTGTTGTACAGGAACTGGAGCGACGGCATGTACTGCCAAGCCCACACGATCTTGTTCCAGCCGTGCTCCGCCAACTTCATGTCCGCAACGTGATACTTCTCCAAAACGATCCCTCCAAAGTCGAAAATCCAGACAAAAAACTATAGACAAAAACTACCGACAAAAACTACATGGGGGCTTCGCCCCCATCCCCCACGCCGCTATCCTGAGGCCGATCGGCCCGCA
>NZ_CALIAA010000088.1 GCF_938040765.1 uncultured Fretibacterium sp. | reverse complement strand
TCACGGGCCAATGAGAATTTTTTATTGTGATATTATAGGCTGACGGATTTTTGAAGTATCTTTTCTGAGCCTTCGAGGGGGTAAGCGAGATGCTCCAACCGGAGCGAATGGGGCGCGAGCCCGTGCTGAAACTGATCGTGGCCTTTGCGCTGCCGTCGATCGCGGGGATGCTGGCCGGTTCCCTGTACAACATCGTGGACCGCATGTTCGTCGGACGGGTCGTGGGCCCCGAGGGGCTCGCCGCCATCAGCGTCTGCTTCCCCTTCATGCTGATCCTCATTTCCCTGTGCTTTTTGTTCGGAATCGGGGCTTTACCCCTGATCTCCCGCGCACTGGGCGAGCGGAACCCGGAGCGGGCGGAGCTCGTGCTGGGGAACGTCGTCTCGTCCATCCTCATCCTCAGCGTCATCCTGATGGTCTTCGGCATGCTGGAGACCGATTCCCTGCTCCGCTTGAGCGGGGCGGACGAGAAACTGCTCCCCATGGCCCGGGAGTACATGCGGATCATCCTCATGGGGGTCCCCGCCGCGATGCTCTCGTTTGCGATGAACTTCTGCGTGCAGGCCGAGGGTCGGCCGCTCTTCGCCATGGGGACGCAGGTCATCGGGGCCATCTCCAATACCATCCTGGATGCCCTCTTCATCTGGAGATGGGGGTGGGGCATCGCCGGGGCCGCGTGGGGAACCATCCTCTCCCAGATGCTGAGCGTGCTCTGGGTCTCCTCGTTCTATTGGCGGTATGGAGGCTGCCTGCGTATCCGCTCGTCCTGCTGCATTCCGCGCTTCGACGTCCTGAAGCGCATCCTCGCCCTGGGGTTCCCGCCCTGCCTGACCGAGGTCTCCTTCTCGGTGTTCTTCATTCTCTTTAACCGCTCCATGAATACCTACGGCGGCCCCATCGCCGTCTCGGCGCTCGGAGCGTTTCTGGGCTGGGACTCGCTGTTGTTTCTGCCGGTCATCGGGCTCGGGGAGGCCGTTCAGGCCATCTTCGGCTACAACTGGGGCGCGCGGCTCCTGGGACGTGTGCTGGAAGCCCTGAAATGGGCCTTGATCCTCGCGACCGGCTATTTTGTCGGGAGCGTCCTGATCGTCCGCCTCTTCGTGAACGAGATGATGCTCTTCTTCACGGCGGATCCCGACCTTCTGATCCTGGCCTCCGAGGGGATGGGCATCGCCTATGCCGGGGTCGTGTTCTCGGGCATCGCCCTGATCGCGAACAGCTTTTTCCAGGGGCTGGGACGCGCCAGGCTGTCGCTCCTGCTCTCACTGTCGCGTCAGTTTTTGATGCTGATCCCCGCAATCCTCATCCTGCCGAAGTTCTGGGGCGTGAAGGGGGTTTGGGCCTGCTTCCCCGCTCTGGATATGGGCGGGGGAATCCTGGCGTTTTTCCTGTTGCTGCGATACTATAAAAAAATGGGGTTCGACCGCTGCGACGGCAGGGGGGCGGAGCCCGGCAAATCGGATCGGGAGCGGGACCCCGTTCCCGGGGAGGTCGCGGAGAGATGAAAAACTTTACGTGGTGGAACCCAACGATCGTGCTCTTCGGCCGGGGGACGGTCCTCCAGCTTGCGGATCAGCTGGAGGCCGCCGGGGTCGAGAGCGTCCTTCTGCTCTATGGGGGCAAGGCGATCTTCAAGAACGGCGTCTACACTCAGGTGGCCGATGCCCTGACGAAGAAGGGCATTGCCTTTCCCGAACTTGGCGGTGTGAGGCCGAATCCCAGGATCGACAAGGTCCGGGAGGCCGTGGCGCGCATCAAGGCGTCCCCGGTTGACGCGATCGTGCCGGTCGGCGGGGGCAGCGTCTTCGACTCCGCCAAGGCCGTCGCAGCCGGAGCTTGCTACGACGGGGATCCCTGGGACTTCTTCGAGGGCAGGGAGGTGGAGCGGGCCCTGCCGATCTTCGGTGTGCTGACGGCCTCGGCGACCTCCAGCGAGGTCAACGGCATCGCGGTCGTCTCGAACCCCGAGAAGGAGGCGAAGACCTCCATGAACAGCCCTCTGCTCTACCCCCGCGTCTCGGCCATCGACCCGTCCTTCCAGTTCTCCCTGCCCGAGACCCAGACCGTCTACGGCGGCATCGACATCATGGCTCACGTCCTGGAGCGCGTTCTGGATGGCGACGAGGGGGTGGAGCTGGTGGACGAACAGGGATACGCCCTGCTCCGAAGCATGACCCGCCTGATCCCGGACCTGCTGGAGGAGCCCGAGGACTACGACGCGCGCGCGGAGTACGCCTGGGCCGGCTCTCTGGCGCACAACGGCGCGCTCTCCTGCGGACGCGCGGCCCGCGGAGACTTCTCCTCCCACAAGCTGGGGCATTCGCTCAGCCTCCTGTTCGACGTTCCCCATGGGGCCTCCCTGTCCGTGATGATGCCGGCCTGGGCCCGCTACCTCTGCAAACGGCATCCGGCGCCCTTTGCGCGTCTCGCGGAGGCCGTGTTCGACGTCTTCGACGGCTCGGAGGAGGAGCGGGCGGTCGAGGGAATCGATCTGCTGGAGGACTTTTTCCGTTCCGTAGGGGCCCCCACCACGCTTCGGGAGCTGAACATCGGGGAGGCGGACATCGCGCGGCTGGCCGCCAATGCCTCTGCCCGCGGAAACTTCGGAGTCCTGAAGTCCCTCGATGCGAACGACGTCCTGGAGATCTACAAGCTGGCCTATTGAACGCCGCAGGTCCCCGCAGCCTTTCGGATGCCGGGCGTATCGTACAATAAATCTATTCTCTATACTTTTTTAGGAGGCTCTCGGAATCACGATGGAACTCTTTCACGGACTCTCCGCCCTGACCTGGCAGCAGGTCGTGATGGTCGGAGTGGGGCTCCTGCTGATCTATCTCGCCACGGTCAAGGAATACGAGCCCTCTCTTCTGCTCCCCATGGGGTTCGGCACCCTGCTGGTGAACATCCCGCTCTCGTCCGCCCTGACGCACGTCGTGGGGAACGGCGTCGAGGTGGGGGCGATCAGCCGGCTCTTCGAGATGGGGATCCAGACGGAGATGTTCCCGCTCCTGGTCTTTATCGCCGTTGGGGCCATGATCGACTTCACGCCCCTTTTTCAGACGCCGGTCACGATGATCTTCGGCCTGATGGCCCAGGCCGGAATCTTTCTGACCATGGGGCTGGCCTACGCCACGGGGTTCTTCGACCTCAGGGAGGCTGCGTCCATCGGCATCATCGGGGCCGCGGACGGCCCCACGTCCATCTACGTCGCCAACCGATTCGCGCCGCAGCTTCTGGGGTCGATCTCCGTCGCGGCCTACTCCTACATGGCGCTGGTGCCCATCATTCAGCCGCCGGTGATCCGTCTGCTGACCACCGCGGCCGAGAGGCGCATCGCCATGCCGTACCATGAAAAACCGGTCTCCAAACGAAAGAAGGTCCTCTTTCCCATCCTGGTCACCCTGATCTCCGGCTTCCTCGTCCCTGCGTCGGCGGCCCTGATCGGCTTCTTGATGTTCGGGAATCTGCTGCGCGAGAGCGGCGTCGTGGACCGCCTGGCGAAGGGGGCTCAGAACGAGCTGGCGAATATCGTGACCATCCTCCTGGGGCTCGCCATCTCCACCAAGATGACGGGCGAGGATTTCCTGAGGCCGATGACCCTGGGCATCATGGGGCTCGGTCTGGTGGCCTTCGTGCTGGACACCGCGGCGGGGGTCGTGACGGCGAAGGTCCTCAACCTCTTCCTGCGCCGGAAGATCAACCCCATGATCGGCGCGGCGGGCATATCCGCCTTTCCCATGTCCTCGCGGGTGATTCAGAGGATGGCCACGGCCGAGGACAAGAACAACTTCATCCTGATGCAGGCCGTCGGGGCCAACGTCTCCGGACAGATAGGCTCGGTCCTCGCCGGAGGGCTGCTGATGGCCTTCCTCGCAGGGTTGTAGGATCCGAGGCTCGGCGAATGAAAGGCCGGCCCGCGCCTTGGGACCTCCAAAGCGCGGGCCGGCCTTGTCCTGTTCCTCCCGGTCGTTCTTAGCGCGGCGCTCCGCGCTCCAGAATCCCCGTCGACGAAAGCCCCTCGACGAGCGGCAGAATGACGACCTCGTCCGCGAACTCCCGGCCCGGGAGGTCCTCGGCCCGATAGTCGCCGCCCTTCGCCAGCACGTCGGGCCTCAGCTCCGAGAGCAGGGCCGCCGGGGTATCCTCGTCGAACACGACCACCAGATCGACGGGCCTCAGCGCGGCCAGGAGGAGCGCGCGGTTCCCCTCCGTGTTGACGGGACGGGACGGACCCTTGAGGGCCCTGACGGATCGGTCGCTGTTGAGCCCCACGACCAAGCGGTCTCCAAGGGCGCGGGCCCGGCGCAGGCTGTCCAGATGTCCGGCATGGAGTACGTCGAAGCATCCGTTGGTGAAGACCACCCGCAGCCCCTCTTCCTGCCAGGCGCGGACCTGCGCCGCTGCCTCGGAGGCGCCGACGATGGGGCTCGTGAGGCGCGCCTCGCGGGCGCACTCGTCCAGCAGTTCCTGGGCGGAGATGGGATAGGTACCGGACCGGGTGACGACGAACTGCGCCGCCTCGTTGGCCATGCGGGCCGCGGACTCCATGTCGAACCCCGCAGCGGAAAAGGCGGCCAGAACGGCGATGACGGTGTCCCCGGCACCGCTGACGTCGAACACCTCGACGGGCCTCGCCGGGATGTGAAGGGGCTCGTCGCCGAGCAGGCTCATCCCCTTCGAGGAGCGCGTCACGAGGAGGCGTCCGATGCCGTAACGGCGCCGAACCTCCCCCCCGGCCGACGCGACGCTGTCGTCCTCGTTCGAGATGGGGGAACCCTGGACGGCCGCCAGCTCCCCCAGGTTGGGGGTCGCGACGTCCGCCCCCCGGTATTTCGACCAATCGGAGCCCCGGGGGTCGACGAACACGGGGATGCCCCGCGCTTTCGCCCGTGCGATCGCCGCCGTGCACAGCCCGTCGGTGCAGAATCCCAGGCCGTAATCGGAGAGGATAAGGGCTCCGGCCCCCTCCGCGGCGGCATGGTCCAGAAAGCGAAGGGCCCTCTCCATCTGGGCATCCGTCAATGGCGTCACCGTCTCGTGATCGAACCGTGCCACCTGCTGGCCGCCGCAGAGCAGCCGGGTCTTCGTCAGGGTCGGACCGGGGCGGGCGAGGAGCTCCGACTCGATGTTCAATTCCTGCAAATGGACTCGGACCCGTTCCGCCCCGGGATCGTTCCCCACGGTCCCCGACAGGAGGACCCGGCAGCCAAGCCCTCGAAGGTTCGCTGCGACGTTTCCGGCGCCGCCCAGGTTATCGGTCTCCGCCCCACAGACGACCACGGGGATGGGAGCCTCGCGCGATACGCGGGAGGTCGCGCCGAAGAGGTAACGGTCCAGCACCACATCCCCCAGGACCGCGACGGCGACCTCGGACGTTCTGTGGGAGCGAAGGAAATCCAGCAAAGCCTGCGTTGTCTGAAGACTGTTCTGCATGTCGGACCTCGGAGGAGGGCATCGGGCATCGTCCTGCCCTCGTGATCGATTTTTCCGTTTCGTTCTTTTACCTTTTGCTCGGCCGGCGCGCGTTCCGTGCCGGTTGCCGGAAAACGGGCCGGCGCGTCCGTATTGTATCAAAAACCGTCCCGGTGAAATTCGCTGGGGGCCCGTTACGCCAGGTCGCGGAAGAGCTCCAGCCAGGCCTCCGCCGCCCGCTCCTCGGAGAAAAATGCCGCGCGCCCGCGCAGGTCCTCGAACGGCAGAGGATGCGACAGGGCCTCCCTGAGGGCGCGGGCCACGTCCTCAGGGTCCCCGACCCGCGCCAGCCGGCCGTACCGTCCGCCGTCCAGGATCTCGGACGGACCGCTCGGGCAATCGGTCGAGACAACGTTGCAGCCGCAGGCCAACGCCTCCGCCACGACGTTGCCGAACCCCTCGAAGCGCGAGGTCAGGGCGAACACCGCGGCACGGGACATCCAGGCGTAGGGATTGGGCGAGTAGCCGGGCAACAGGGTGCGGCCGGTCAGGTTTTTCTCCTCGATCAGCCTTTCCAGCATTCTGCGTTGTTTTCCCTCCCCCAAAACGATCAGCCTCACGTCCGGAAGGTCCCGGGCCAGGAGGGCGAAGGCGCGCACGAGCGTTGCGAAGTCCTTCTGGTCCCCGAGGCGCCCCGCGCCGAGGACGACGGGAGGCTCTCCGGGAGCCAGCCAGGGGTGCGGAACGGGAGCCCGGGCCTCCTCCAGCAGCTCGTCCGTCACCACGGGGTTGTAGATGACGCGGATGCGGTCGGGAGGAAGGAGGTGCAGCCCTCTCATCTCCCCGGCCACCCCGTTCGAGATGCAGACGCAGGCGGAGGCTGCGGGGTAAAGCAGGCGGCATCGCAGAAAACGCAGGCGCGTCTGCAGTGGGCCCCGGTCCATCGTGAACATGTTGCGCTGCGAGAGGACGACCCTGAAGGGGCCCCCCAGCATCCGTTTCGCCAACAGCGCGCGCATGGATGTGTAGACGGGCAGGAGAAAGTCCGTGGGGCGGGCGCGAAGCTCCTGCAGCAGGCGGAGAAAGGAGCCGTGCAGGTCCACGGTCCTTATGGCGGGATCGATGAAATCCAGGAGCGGGCCGCGCACCCTCAGAAGGAGGAGCGTCACCTCCACGTTTCTGCGTGCCAGCCCGTTGGCGAGCCTCAGCGACGATCGCTCCGCGCCGCCCTCCCCGGCGTCGCGGAGCAGGAAGGCGACGCGCAGCGGCTTCTTCGCGGGGCGCTCGAGGGAAACCTCTCGACTATGCAAAGTCATTGATGGCGGCGCAGACATAATCTATCTCGGCCGGAGATATCCCGTCATATACGGGCAGGCTCAGCACCGTGTCCGCACAGCGTTCCGCGATCGGGAAATCGCCCTTTCCGAAACCCAGGCGGGAATAGGCCCGACTGAGGTGCGGCGGAATGGGGTAGTGAATCAGAGTGCCGATCCCCGCGTCCTTCAGGTGGCGCTGCAGAGCGTCCCGCTTATCGGATGCGACGACGAACTGATGCCACACGGGCTCGACGTTGTCTCTGACCCTGGGGAGCCCGATCGAGGGATTGGTGATGGCACTTCTGTAATGATCGGCGACCCGTTGACGTCCCTGCTGAAGCTGAGGCAGGTGCCTGAGCTTCACGCGGAGCAGCGCGGCCTGGAGTTCGTCCAGGCGGGAATTGACCCCCTCGATTTCGTGAACGTACTTCTGGATGCTGCCGTAGTTTCTCAGGAGGCGGATGCGCTGGGCAATCTCATCGGAATCCGTGACCACGGCTCCGGCGTCTCCGAAGGCCCCCAGATTCTTGGTAGGGAAAAAGCTGAAGCAGCCGATGGTCCCCCAGGACCCCGTCATCCTTCCCGACACCGAGGCTCCGTGACTCTGAGCGCAGTCCTCGATGATGAAGAGTTTATATTTTTCAGCCACGGTACGGATGGAGGGCATATCACAGGGCTGGCCGTACAAGTGGACCGGCATGATGGCCCGGGTGCGTTTCGTGATGGCTGACTCGATCCGCAGGGGATCGAGATTGTAAAATTCGTCGGGCTCCACGAAAACAGGGGTGGCGCCGCGCTCCGTGATGCCCAGGACGGAGGCGATATAGGTATTCGACGGGACGATGACCTCATCCCCCGGACCGATGTCGAGGGCGCGCACCGAGAGGACGAGCGCGTCCAATCCCGAGGCCAGGCCCACGCAGTGCCGGCTTCCCGTGAAGCGGGCGAATTCCTCCTCAAAGGCTTCCACTTCTTTCCCCAGGACGTACCAACCGGAGCGAAGCACCCGGCCGGCCGCCTCGAGATACTCTTCGCGAAAAAGCTCGAACTGGGGGCTCAGGGTATTTGCGGGGACCTTCACTGCAATCGCCTCCCATCGAATGATTGCATTCGTGAGACAAACGTGTCGTAGTCGCGAATGTAATCGGATTCATCGTAATGATCGGAAGCCAGTACCAACAGGACGCTGTCCCTCTCGATCCAACGCATGGTGTGCCACAGGTCGGGCCCGAGGAACAGACCTTTTTCGGGGGTGTTCAGAACAAAGGTCTCCGTCCTGCCCAGGCCGTCGTCCAGAAAAACCTCGATGGCCCCGTTCACGCAGACCAGAAATTGCCTCAGGGCCTTGTGCGCATGTCCTCCCCGCACGCCGCCGGGCTCCACGCCATAGGAATAGTACACGCGTCTGATCTCGAAGGGGACGTCGCGAAGCGCCTCGATGAACGAGACCCTTCCCAACACGGAGGGCTTTGCGGCCCGTGTTTTTATGTCCTGCAGCACAGCGAATTTCAGTCCTCCCATACGACTACAACATGACTACAATACGACTACGACACGACTGCAACGAAAAGCGCATCGGGTAAGCAGAGCTCGGAGGTTCGAGAGACGCGGGCCCTTTCGATTCCCTCCCTCACAGGAGACCTTCCAGATACCGGGCGTAATCCGTACCCCGGAGACGTTCGATCGTGGAAAGGAGCTTGTCCTTCGCGATCCAGCCGCTGCGCAGGGCGATCTCCTCCGGACAGGCGATCATCAGACCCTGGCGCTTCTGGACGACCTCAATGAAGGTCCCCGCCTCGGAGAGGGCCTCGTGCGTTCCCGTGTCCAGCCAGGCGAAACCACGTCCCATCGGCTCCAGCCGCAAGCTCCCCTCGTCGTGGTAAAGCCGGATCAGATCCATGATCTCGAGTTCTCCACGAGCGGAGGGGGAGAGCCGCCGCGTCTTCCCGACAACCGTTTCGTCGAAAAAATAAAGTCCCACGACGGCGTAATGCGACCGAGGCCGGGAGGGCTTCTCCTCCAGACTCAGGATCTTCCCCTTCTCATCGAACTCGACGACGCCATAGCGCTCCGGGTCCTTGACCCGATAGGCGAACACGGTGCCGCCGCACTCGAGAGCGGCGGCGTTTCTAACCATCTCGCTCAGAGAGGAGCCATAAAAGACGTTGTCCCCCAAGATCAAGGCCGCGCCCTCGCCGGCGAGAAACTCCTCCCCCAGCAGAAACGCCTGGGGCAGCCCTTCAGGTAGCGGCTGGATGCGGTATTTCAGGCTGATCCCCAGCTGCGAACCGTCTCCCAGAAGCCTCCGATACTGATCGATGTCCTCGGGGGAGGAGATCAGCAGAATGTCGCGTATCCCCGCCAGCATCAGGGTCGTCAGGGGGTAATAGATCATGGGCTTGTCGTAAATCGGCAGCAGCTGTTTACTGACGGCCAGGGTCAGAGGGTACAGCCGCGTTCCCCTTCCTCCGGCCAGGATGATTCCCTTTCTTATCATGACGGCCCCCTCATGCCCAGGCGCTTCAGCTGATAATCCTTCGTGACGGATTGCAGCCAGGCCTCGTTTTCCAGGTACCAGGAAACGGTTGCGCGGATCCCGGATTCGAATGCGTGTTCCGGTTTCCAGTTCAACTCCCTTCGGATTTTCGAGCTGTCGATGGCGTAGCGGCGGTCGTGGCCCGGACGGTCCGGGACGAAACGGATGCGCTCCCTGTGGGAGCGTCCATCCTTCCCGGGGCGCCGCTCGTCCAGGATATCGCAGAGGAGGTTCACCACCTCGAGGTTGGAGCGCTCGCAGTTTCCTCCCACGTTGTAGCTCTCTCCAGGACGTCCGTGCTCCAGGACAGCCGCCAGGGCGCTGCAGTGATCGGCGACGTAGAGCCAGTCGCGGACGTTCCTGCCGTCCCCGTAGATCGGGAGCTCTCCGCCCCGAAGGATGGAGAGGATCATGTGCGGGATCAGCTTTTCCGGAAATTGATAAGGCCCATAGTTGTTGGAACAATTTGTGGTCAGTGTCGGCAGTCCGTAACTGCGGTGCCAGGCGCGGACCAGGTGGTCCGCGCTTGCCTTGGAAGCGGCGTAGGGAGAGTTGGGGGCGTAGGGGTCCGATTCGGAAAAGCGGCCCGTATCCCCCAGGGAGCCGAACACCTCGTCCGTCGAGACATGCAGGAAACGGAACGCCGCCTTTTCATCGCTCCGCCCGTCCAGGCCGTCCAGCCAGGAACGCGCCGCCTCCAGCAGGCGGAAGGTCCCCTCGATATTGGTCCTGATGAAGGCGGAGGGGGCGTCTATGGAGCGATCCACATGGGATTCCGCCGCCAGGTTGAGGACTCCGGCGAAACGGTATCGCTCGAAAAGGCTGCGAAGCAACTCCGCATCGGCGATATCCCCTTCGACGAAGGTAAAACGGGGATCTTCAAACGCCCTTGCAAGGGATGCCTTGTGTCCGGCGTAGGTCAGGCTGTCCAGTACGACGACGCCGGCACGCCGTTCCAGGAGATGATGCGTGAGGTTGCTGCCAATAAAACCGGCGCCACCGGTAACGAGAAAAAATTTGTCCGCTATCACGTCAGCACATCCTCCTTAACGCACGGAGCGGGGATCTTCCGGGACGCCTGCATTGGAATGTCGATGTCGGTCGGGGCGGAGGGATGCGGATACGCAATGGAGCCCCTCCTTCAGGAGTACCCACAGGATGGAGAACTTGTCGTTGCACAGGATGTCGCGCCAAAGACGCGTGAATACCCTCCCGTAACACTGTCCCGTATGTCGGTGCGTGAGCGGAGAACGGGCGGCAACGCCGATCAGGAGATCGATCAGGGCTTCCCTCGATTGATCCTTCCCCCAGGGAGTCTTCAGATAGGTGTTCCAGTACAGACGTTCCAGAGGCGTCCCGCGGAACCCCTCCCATGGTTTGGGGTGGCGGATGGCGTGGACGATGGCGTCCTCCACATCCCCCTCCAGGTCCCGCTTATTGAAGCGGTCCTCCAGAATCTTGATCCTGCCGCGGAACAAGGAGTTGATAAAGTCCTGATCGGCATGGCTGATCTGGTGCCCGTAGCGCGGATACCACCGGGCGGCGCTTGCCGCCAGATCGAGCTCCCGGTTGATCTGCCGCAGATCCATCAGAAGAACGCCGGAATTGACGTATTCCGAGATACGGGAGCCTATCAGTCGCAGGCGGAGCGCCTCGGCCGAGAAGGATCGTTTGGCCTTTCGGGGGGGATAGTCCAACGCTCCGGCCAGAAGGCGTCCCTCGAGAGGAACGTCCCAAAGCTCCCTGACGTCCAGATTGACGAGGACGTCGCAGTCCAGGTAGATGACCCTTTCCTCCGAGAGCAGGGAGGGGATGAGGATGCGGAAAAGAGCGCCTCGGGAAAGGATCTTCTCGCCCCGGGCCAGCGCCGTGTCGCCGACTCCCATGATGGCTTGGGAGACATCCTCGAATCGAACCTCCTGGGCATAAGCATCGGCGACTCGCTGCAGCTTGTCCCTGTTTTCGTCGGTCAAGGTCCGGTCGTGCAGGATATGCACGCATACGGAGCTTCGCGTTTTCTCGAAGATGGAGGCCATGACCACCCCGGCATGTCGGGAGTAGGTCCCCGACGGATCATAAACCCCAAGGACCACGTGGACGACGTCATTTTCGGCCGTCCGTTCCGAGCCCCCGTCCATGAGTTCCCGAGCTCCATGAGTGTGTCGTTCCAACGGGGCCTCCCGGATACCTTTGGGCCCCCTGCGGTCCTCATTCATAGTCATTTTGATTCGAAGTGCCCTTTCAATCTGCAAAGCGACTCCGCGCACAGAATCGCCGTCCAGGTCCCGGCCCGGGAAACCCAGCGGAGGAGATCCCGGCGCAGGCGGGAAAGTATCTTTTTATAGCAGCGCGAGACGTGGGGATGCATGTTGGGGGAACCCATGGCCGCCTCCATCATGTTACGGACAAGGACCTCCTCCAGGGGCTGCGCCCAGGGGGTCCTGGAAAAATACAGCCAGTACGGCAGCTCCTTTGAACGGCCCAACATCCCGTTCCAGGGCTTCACCGGGCCGGTATAGTGGATGACGGCGTTTTCGGTGTCCCCGGCTGAGCCGTGTCGGTTGAAGCGTTCGTCGACGAACGTGATGTCGCCCTTGAAGTGGGCGTTGAGGAAATCCTGATCCAGGTACCTTGCAGTGTGCCGGTGACGCTCGAACCACAGGGAACAGGCCTCGAGGAGATTTTCCCTGCCCTCGTCCCGGAGCCTGCGCAAGTCGAACACCAGCATGCCGGAGTTGACGTAGCCGGAAAGGTCGCATCCGTTGAGGCGTGCCGACAGGGCCTCGGGAGAGAGAAAACGGCGCCGTCTCGAGGAAAGGAAGTCGTCCCGCACCCCGGCGAGGGCCCTGCCCTTCATGTCGATATCCCAGACCTCTCCGATATCCAGGTTGACGACGATATCGCTGTCGAGGTAAATCGCCCTGTCCGCCGTCAGCGTACAGGGGACAAGGATCGGAAAAAGGGCCCCGACGGAGTAGCGGGAGAGCGTCGTCAACCGGGAGGCGCTCTGCCCCATCCGGGCAAGCAGGGAGCTGACGTCGTCAAAGACGACCTGCTGCCCGTGGGATTCGGCCACGGCCTTGAAATTGTTCCTGTTCCTGTCCGTCAGGGGCTCGTCGTGGAGGATATGGACGCAGACGGACCTCTGCGTGTTATCGAAGATGGATTGCATGACGACGCCCGCATGCCGGGAATACTCTCCCGTCGCATCATGGTCGGGCAGAGCGACATGAATGGTCTCCCCGGAGATATCCATGACGATATCCTCGGAGGTCTCCATTGCAGCTGTATTCCGGATCGCCGCCGTCACGGTTTTTTTGTCCTTTCCAGCATCCGCCGCACCGCCTCCAGGTCCTCCGCGGTGTCGACGCTCGGTCCCGAGCCGCCGCAGCGCGTCACGGCGACGCGGAGCCTGTATCCGTGTTCCAGGATTTTGAGCTGTTCCAGCGACTCCGTCTCCGCCAGGGGCGTCATGGGGAGCTCCGCGTAGCGTTTGAGGAAGCCGGACCGGTAACCGTAGATGCCGATGTGCTCGTAGACGGGGACGCGGGGCGTGCTGCGCGGGTAGGGGATGGGGGAACGGCTGAAGTAGAGCGCGTCGCCGTTCTGCCCCAGCACCACCTTGACCGCATTGGGGTTCGAGCGGTCCGCCTCCGCCTCCATGGGGCGGCAGAGCGTGGAGCAGACGACGTCGGGGCCCGAGAAAAGGGCCTCGGCCACCTCGTCGATCATGGCCGGGTCCAGCAGGGGCTCGTCGCCCTGGATGTTGATCACGGCGTCGGCGTCCCGGCTCTTCAAAACCTCCGCGGCGCGGCTCGACCCGTTGGGGTGCTCCGGCGACGTCATCACCGCGGCCCCATCGCCCGCAAAGGAGCGGACGGCCTCGAACACGCGCCGGTCGTCCGTCGCCACGACGAGCCCCGTCAGGCAGAGCGCCCGCAGGGCCCGCTCGTAGACGTGCTGGATCATGGGCTTGCCGCAGATATTCGCCAGAACCTTGCCGGGCAGGCGGGTGGAGGCGTAACGGGCGGGGATGACGCCCAGTATTTTATATGCGCTTCGTAGTTTCATGAAGTTCCTCTCTTCAAGAAATATGCAGGTGTGGTCGGCCGGGGGGCCCTGAGGAGGGCGAGGTTTAAGCCACACCGGCCTTCAGAAGCTCGTGGATGTGCACCATCCCCGCGGGGCGGCCGTCCTCGACGGCCACGAGCACGCTGATTTCCATGCGTTCCATGACACGCACGGCCTCGGCTGCCAGGCTGTCCGGGGCGATGGTCCTGGGGTTGGGGGTCATCGCCTCCTCGATGGGAACCCGGAAGGCCTCGGCCCCCCTTCTCTCCATCAGACGCCGCAGGTCCCCGTCGGTGAAGATGCCAATCAGTCCGCCCCGTTCGTCCACGACGCAGGTGGCCCCGTAGTTCTTGCTGGTGATGGCGAAGAGCGCTTCCTTCACCGGAACGCCGCGCCGCACCACGGGCAGCTGGTCGGGGCCGCCCATGACGTCCCGGACCCGCGTCAGCAGGCGCCGTCCCAGGGTCCCTCCGGGGTGGAACAGGGCGAAGTCCTCGCGGCGCAGGCCGCGCAGCTGCGTCACCATCGCGGCCAGGGCATCCCCGATCACGAGCTGCAGCGTCGTGCTGCTCATGGGGGCGAGCTGCAGGGGATCGCCCTCCCGCTCCACCCCGGAGTCGATGACGATGTCCGAGTGCTGCGCCAGGGGGGAGTCCATACGTCCGGTCACGGCGATCATCGTCGCTCCGATCCTGCGGAAATGGGGCAGAAGGGCCAGCACCTCGCTCGTCGTCCCGCTGTTGCTGACGAAGAGCCCCACGTCCTCGCTGCGGACCATCCCCAGGTCCCCATGGGAGCCCTCCGCGGCGTGGAGAAAGAAGGAAGGGGTGCCCAGGGAGGCCAGGGTCGCCGAGATCTTGCGCCCCACGTGCCCGGATTTGCCCAGCCCGACGACGACGACGCGCCCCGAACATCCGTAGAGGGCGCGCGCCGCCCGGACCAGCTCGGGCCCCAGCCGCTCCGCGGCGCGCAGCAGCTCCGCGGCCTCGGTGCGGATGAGTTCTCTGCCGGAACGCAGCAGGTCCTCGTCCGAGAAGCTCTCCCCGGGGCGCTCGCACGGCAGGATGGCGCTCATCGTGCTCCCCCTGCCGCGGCGCGGCGGGCGTTGTGAATGGCGAGCACCTGATCGAGAAAGACGCCCATCTCGCTCAAGGGGATCATGTTCGGGCCGTCGCTTCGGGCGTCCTCGGGAGAGGGATGCGTCTCGACGAACAGCGCGTCGATCCCAACGGCCGCCGCCGCCCGGGCGAGCGGCAAGGCCAAAGTACGGTCCCCGCCGCTCGAGCCGCCGAGCCCTCCGGGGCGCTGGACGCTGTGCGTGGCGTCGAACACCACGGGATACCCCAGGGCCCGCATCGAGACCAGCCCGGCCATGTCCACGACCAGGCGGTGGTAGCCCATCGTCGTACCGCGCTCGCACAGCAGAACGCGGTCGTTGCCCGCCTCCCGGCACTTCGCGGCGGCGTGGGCCATGTCCTCCGGGGCCAGGAACTGCGCTTTCTTGATGTTGACGATCTTCCCCGTAGCGGCGGCGGCGACGAGAAGGTCGGTCTGGCGGCACAGGAATGCGGGGATCTGAACGATGTCCACGACGCGCCCGACGGGCTCTGCCTGCCAGCTCTCGTGGATGTCCGTGACCACGGGGACGCCCGCCGCCGCCCTGATCCGCGCGAGCTGTTCCAGGCCCTTTTCCAGGCCGGGACCGCGCCAGGAGCGCAGGGAGGTACGGTTCGCCTTGTCGAAGGAGGCCTTGAAGACGTAGGGCAGGCCGCGGGCCTCGCAGAGGTCCTTCATCGTCCGCGCGACCTCGAGGCCCAGCTCCGGGCTCTCCAGCGAACAGGGCCCCGCCAGGACCGTCAGGCGTCCGTCGCCGATGACGAAATCCCCGAGCCTGTATCTCTCGTTCGATCTTTCCATTGGGGTACCATCCTTTCCATCGAGGTACCATCCTTGTTCCCATTGGGGAATTTTCGGGGAAAGGCCGAAGCCTCCCCTGTACTTTCGATTACAATGAGTCATATTAGCGCAATTCGAGGGGGAAGGAAAGGGCCGGAGCCCCAATCCCGCTCCATCGGCCGCACTGTGTAGGGGGGAAAGGAGTGTTAAAATCGTGAGGCGGCTGGAATGTCGCCCTGCCGGTCGTCTCGCCGTCCCGAAGAGGCCTTGGAGACCTTCGCGGCGGGGGGCCTTTTGGGCCTGGAAGAAGTCTTTTCGGTCCGGGGTGAAAAGCGTTTTTCTGGAGGTTTTTCGATGAGCGATCAGGGATATTCCTTTGAGGCCGCCAACCCGAGGGTGGCGGAGGCCCTCCGGCAGCTTTCCCTCATTCTGCACGGCAAGGAGGCCGTCCTCATACGGCTTCTTGCCTGTGTCTTCGCGGGGGGACACCTTCTTCTGGAGGACCTGCCGGGGCTGGGCAAGACGACCCTGGCCCTGGCTGCGGCGCGCCTCCTGGGGATGCGGTTCGGACGGGTGCAGTGCACCAACGACCTCTTGCCGACCGACGTCACGGGCCTGAGCGTCTACAAGGCCGAGACGGGGCAGTTCGAGTTTCACCCCGGCCCGGTGTTCAACAACCTGCTGCTGGTGGACGAGATCAACCGGGCGACCCCCAAGACGCAGAGCGCACTGCTGGAGGCCATGGGGGAGGAGCAGGTCACCGTGGACGGGACGAGCTACGCGCTGCCGCGGCCCTTCTTCGTCATCGCGACGCAGAACCCCGTCGAACATGCCGGAACCTTCCCGCTCCCGGAGTCGCAGATGGACCGCTTCATGGTCAAGGCGTCCGTCGGCTATCCCTCCAGGGATGCGGAACGGCAAATTTTAAGGCTGGGATCCCAGCGGCAGGATCTCTTCTCCTTTCCCTCCCTGTTCACCGCGGAGGAGATCGTCGCGCTGCAGGGCAGGATCGAACGGGACGTCCGGGTCGACGACCGAATCCTGGACTACGTCCTGGACCTTGCGGAGAGGACCCGGACCCATCCGCAGCTGGAGTGCGGCGTGTCCCCGCGCGGTGCCATGATGGCCCTGCAGGTGGCCCGTTCCCTGGCCTGGATGCGGGGGAGGGACTACGTCGTCCCCGAGGACGTCCGCTTTCTGGCGCCCGAGATCCTGGCGCACCGCCTTCAGCCTTCGGCCGGGAGCTCGTCGTCCCGGGACGAGATCCTCCAGTCCATCCTGGATGTTGTGCCCATCCCCTGATGCGGATGCGCAGAGGACCGAGGCCCCGGAGAAAAGAAACTCTTGTGATTCGATTCAGGACGGCGGGCGTGGTCCATGTCGTCCTGACCATCGTTCTGGGAGTGGTCTCCGTCAACAGCGGGAACAACCTGCTCTGTCTCGTGACGTCCCTGATGTTGGGCTACCTGCTGGCCTCGGGCGTCGCGGGATGGCGCAACGTCATGGGGGCCGAGGCGTGGGCGGAGCTGCCCGACGAGATCTATGCGGGGCGGCCCTTCAGGCTTGTCGTCAAGGCGCGGAACCGGCGTCGTTTCGCCTCGATCCACATGATCGAGGTCTCCGCGCGCCCGGTGGGGGAATGGGACGGCCTTCAGGAGCCCGTTCGTGCTTTTTTCGGGATCGTTCCCCGGGGAGAGACCGCGTCCCGCAGCGTATGGATGACCCTGCCCCGCCGGGGACGGGCGGCCCTTGCCCTGGATGTGGCCTCCGCATACCCCTTCGACTTCTTCGTCCGATGGGGGCACACGCCCCCGGAGTCCGGAGCGCTGGTCTTCCCCACCCCGCTTCCCGAACGGCCCTCGTCCGTTTGGGCCGACGAGGGCAGGCCCGACGAGGAGGAGGACCGTCCCGTCGGAGCGCCGCTCGATGCGGAGGAGGTTGCCGGCGTTCGGCCCTATCAGGCCGGCGATCCCGTAAACCGCATTCACTGGAAGATCTCCGCCCGCACCGGAAAGCTGCGCACGCGCCTGTTCGAGACCCCGCACGTCCGTTCGGGGCGCACGATAGACCTGGACGCTCTCGTGAGGAACGGCGTGGAACGCGGGCTCTCCATTGCGGCGGGGAGGGCCCTCGAGGCGGGGAGGGAGGGCGTCCCCATAGGGCTGAAGGACCGGGGGGTTATGACCCCTCCCGCTCCGGGGCGGGCCGCCCGCCTCGAGCTCCTCGGACGCCTGGCCCTCTATGCCCCCGCCCGGGGCGGTGAGGAGCGGTGATGACCTCCCTGTCCCGAACGGCGGAGCGCACCCTGGCGGTCGAAACGGCACTGAAGCTGCTGTCGGGCGCATGTGCCCTTCTGTGCTTCCTGATGGTGCAGGACGGCATCGGTTGGGGGACGGCCCTGGTCTTTGGGGCCACGCTCCTGATCTGGCCGCTGGCGGAGGTCTCGGGGCTGACGCGTCCGCCGGGGCTGCTGTCGTTCGGCGTCGTCGCCCTTCTGCTCGTCGCCGTCTTTTCCCGGATGAATCGGCGGTACCTGGCGGAGCCCTTCCTCGAGGCCATCCTGCTTCTATTCCTCCTTCGCCTGTTCGAGCGCAAGACCTCCCGGGAGTACGTCCAGATCGCGCTTCTGTCCCTGGGGGCGGTAGTGGTCTACGCCCTCCTGTCCGTGGAGAAGCTCTTCCTCGCCGTCTGCCTGGGGATGGGATACTGTGCCTCCCTGATCCTGATGCTGTCCGCCTGGATGAGGCGGGAGCCCGGGGCGCGGCTGTCCTTTTCCGACGCAAAACGGCTCGTCTCCCGCGCCCTGGGGATGTTTCTCCTGATGCTTCCCCTGTGCCTGCTGTTCTTCTTCGTGATCCCCCGGTCGGGCCGTCCCATGTTTCGCCCGCAGGGCGGCATGGACCGTTCGGCCCTGACGGGATTCTCCGAGAGGCTTCGCCTGGGAGAGGTGGGGGCGATACAGCGGACCGACCGCCTTTCCTTCCGCGCGGAGACGGGGGAGATCGCCCCGGAGTTCCTCTATTGGCGGGGCGTCGTGCTCTCGCATTTCTCGGGTACGGGCTGGGACGTCGACCTGAGGGAGCGCGAGGGGGGCTGGGGGCGCCCGCGCGGGGATGTTCCGCAGGTGCGTCAGACGATCCTCATGGAGCCGGGGGGGCACCGCTGGCTCTTCGCGCTGGACCGCCCGATCTCGGTCGGCCTCGGCAGCGCAATGGGCCTGGGAAATGGAACGTTCTGGAGACGGGCGGCGGGCACCGCCGTCCGCTACGAGGCCGTCTCCACCCCCTCCCCGATTCCGGGGACCCTTTCCGACTCGGCCGAGGAGACCTTTCTGGAGCTCCCCTCCGACTATTCTCCGGCCATGAGGGACCTGACGGAAAAACTGACCGCGGGGATCTCCGACGACAGGGGGCGGATGAATGCGGTCGAGGCCCATTTCATGCGCGGCGGCTATCTCTGGTCCCTCGAAAACCTGGTGCGGGGACCGGATGCGCTGGAGCGGTTCGTCCTCGACGTCAGGCGGGGAAACTGCGAGTATTTTGCCTCCGCGGCCGCCGTGATGCTGCGCATGGCCAACGTGCCCGCCCGGCTGGTCGGAGGCTATCGGGGAGGGGACTACAACCGGGCCGGCGGGTACTACTCCGTCCGGGAGCGTCAGGCCCACGTCTGGGTCGAGGCCTGGGATCGGGGTGCTGGGTGCTGGGTGCGGATCGACCCCACTCCCACGGGGGATGCGGGCGGCGGTGGGACGTCGGAGGACCCCGGCGGATGGTGGGAGTTCTGGGACTTCCTCGACTACCAATGGAGCAGGGTGTTCGTGAGCTACAACGCCAGGACCCAGAGCGAGTGGGTCTCGGTCCTGGGGGAGCTCTTTCGCAATCCGCGCGCCTCCCTTCGGGTGTCCTCGGAGGCCCTTTTGCGGTGGGGGCGGCTTGGGTTGGGCTTCGCGGGCCTGTCGGTCGCCATATTCGTCCTGACCCTCGTCTGGAAAAGGCGTCGCCGGGATCCGTGCCGGTCGTTGCTGGAGCGGTTCGAGAGCCTGATGAAGAGGCGCGGGATCCCGCGCCGCAGGTCCGTGGGGCTGGAGGAATTCGTCTCCTCTCTGGACGAGCCGCTCCGGGGAACGGCGCGGCTCTTCGTCCTGGAGTTCGAGGAGGTCTGGTACGGCGGCAGGCCGTTGGACCCCGAGCGATACGGGCGGCTGAAACGCCGGCTCGACAGGATGGACAGGGAGTCCTGACCGACCCGGCACCGCCCCACGCTTCCGGACCGTCCTCGCGGTGTTATCGTGCGGGACGGTTTTATGTTAAGATGGGCCCTGCATCGGGGGTATGACCGCTCGATCGCTGCGGGAGGAAGGGAGGGGCCGCGGTGGGAATCCTGGGGCTTTTGATGATTTTTGGCGCCCGCATTTTGGATGTCAGCTGCAATACGATTCGTATCCTCTTCCTGGTGAAGGGGCAGCGCTTCGTCGCAGCCTGTATCGGGTTCGTCGAGGTCATGATCTACATGATGGTCCTGGGCTTCATCCTGGGAGGGGGAAAGAGGCTCACCGTTTGGGAACTGCTCTTCTACTGCGGTGGGTTCGCCACGGGCAACTACGTGGGGTCCTGGCTCGAGGAAAAGCTGATGAACACATTTATCCTGATCGAGGTCATCCTCGAGGACGGGCCGTCCGCCCAGGCGGCGATAGAGGCCGTGAGGGGCCGGGGGCTGGGCGCCACGGTGATCCGGGGCATGGGGCGCAATGGTCCCAGGCTGATCGTCGAGATATTCTGCAGGCGGCACGACGTACAGGCGGTCCAGGCCCTTTTTGCACATGATGGTTTTGTCACGGTGTCCGACGTGAAGCGCTGTACGGGGGGCTGGTTTCCCAAAAGGCTCTGAGGCCTTCCGGCATGTCTTTTGCGGTGGGATGCTGCCGATATCGGGCAATGCACGAAAATGTATTGCGGATAGGAGTGAGAAACGGAAGGCCGTCAGGACGCCGCTGCGGCGAACGGCCTTTTGGGGAAAGGAATGTTGCCCATGCCGACGGAATGGTCGGATCCGACAGCTCGTCGTCAGTCCATGGAAAACGAGAGAGGATCCCTTTACCGGCGTATGGTCGAGCTGGAGCGCAGGGGAATGCGTTTCGAGCGCGAGGAGGGGGCCCTGCGCGAGATCGAGCACAACTATCGGGGCCTGATCGAGAGTGGGATCTTCCTGCTCCTCATCGTGGGAATCGACGGAAACATCCTGGCCTGCAACCGCTGCGTGGAGAGGTTCTGGGGCGTCGACCCGGGAGGGGCGGGGACGGCGTCGCTCTGGTCCCTGTGCCCCCCCGGCGGTACGGAAGAATTGAAGGAACTGCTTCTGGAGGCGTCCCGAAAAAAAGTCTCCGCCCGACTGGCCCTTTCCCTTCCCGACGAGTCCCGGGTATGGGTCGAGGCGGAGCTCATGCCCTCGGTCTTTCGAGGAATCAAGGCGATTCAGGTGATCGGCGTCGATGTGACGGAAAAGGTCGTTCGGCCCCCCTCCGGAGAAACGGAGGTCTGGGAGAGGGTGCTGGACGGCTGCCCGGGGCTTTTGTGCTGCGTCCTGGACGGGGAGGGAAGGCTTCTCTACGCCTCGCGCGGTTATCGTGCGGCGGCGAAGCGGTTCCTCGGACACGACTGCGTGGTGGGCGCCCCTTATCCGCCGGCGTCCAACTCGGTTGACCGTTCCCTCCACGACCTCCTCTCGTCCGCGCTGCTCGGAGGCTCGGGGGGGATGGAACTGGTCGAGGTCCATGCGGAGGGGAAACGCCTCTGGGAAGTTACGGCCTCCCCTTTGTTTTCCGCCCAGGAAAATGTCGCGGGAGCCGTATTGCGCATGGCTCCGCCGGCGGCTGCCCCGGACGGGGACTCCCCATCGCCCTCGTCCGGGGCCGGAGAGGCACCGAAGCCCACCTCGGCGATGGAGTTGCTGAACGCCGTCTCCGACATGCTGCTCCTCGTTGACAGGGCTGGAGCCTGCCTGGCGGCGAACGGGCGTTTTTGCGAGGCATTGGGACTGGACCCGGCCCTTTTCGTCGACAAACCGCTGAACGAGCTGCCCTTGGCGGACGACCCCCTGAACGACGGCTTCCCCGACCGTCTGCAGGAGGTGTTGCGCGCCGGCGAGGGGGCCCTCGAGCTTCGGGCGGAAACGAGCCGGGGAGAGATGCTCTGGCTGGACCTTCGCGCCCGTCCCGTGACGTGGGAGGGAACGGACGCCCTGCTTTTGACCTGTACGGACGCTACTTTGCTCCATCGCACCCAGGAGCAGCTGAAGCGGGTCGCGGTGACGGACCGCACGACGGGGCTCCTGAACCGGGAGGGGATGGAGCAGGTGCTGGTGAAGGAGCTCGAGCGGGCAGCCCGTTACCGGGGGTCGCTCTCCCTTCTCTTCATGGACGTCGACGACTTCCGGCGCTTCAACGAGGTGCGGGGCTACACGGCCAGCGACGGGGCCTTGAAGGCCCTGGTGACGGCCCTGAAAAACGTACTTCGGCCAACGGACTTCCTGGGACGCTGGGGCGGGGACGAGTTCGTGATCCTGACGCCGCAGCAGGAGTCCGCCGCCTGCCAGTTGGCGGACGTCGTTCGGGAGATGGCCCGGAATGGCCCCTTCGACAGGGAAAACTCCATCTCCCTGAGCGTCGGCGTGGCGAAGTTCTCCAAGGAGATGGACGTCTCCTCCTTTGTCGGGGCGGCTTACGACGCGATGGTCGCGGCCAAGAAGGCCGGAGGGGATCGCACGGTCCTGGCCGGCGAGCCGGACCAGGGATCGATTTCGATCTCGTAAAATTCGGGCTTGCAAAACTCTAAGGAGAGGATGGGCTGAATTGGGTCAAATTCAGATTATAGTCGAGGGGATGACCGCGAGCGGGAAGTCGACGATCGTGAACCTGCTCTCGGAGCGGCTCGGATTCAAGGTGATGCCGGAGGAGTTTCGGGATCAGCATGACCTGCTGAGCCGTTTCCATCACGACCGCAAGTGGGCTTTTCCCATGCAGCTCAACTTTCTGGTCACGCGCTTCGCCCAGTACCTCTGCGCCTCGGAGGAGGAGCAGTATATTCTGGACCGCAGCATCTTCGGAGACAAGGTCTACGCGACGCTGTACTACAAGCAGGGGTATTTCAGGGACAGCCAGTTCGGCTGCTATCTGACCCTCTACGACTCCCTCCTTCGCTACACGAAGGCGCCGCGCCTCCTGATTCTGGTGCACTGTCCCTTCGAGGAGATCATGCGCCGAATCCACGAGCGCGGCCGCGACGACGAGATCGCGGCGGGCGAGGAGTACTGGCGGATGCTCTACAACGCCTATGCTCCCTTCATCGACTTCGTCAAGATGGAGATGGATATCCCCAACTTCCTGGTTCTGGATCTGTCCGATCCCAACTTCATTCATACTCCGGAACGCGTTGACCGCTTCCTGGAAGAAGTGCGGTCCTTTTTTCCGGACCGCTTCGAGGGGGCGGAGGGCGGAGAGGGCTGAGGAGCACAGCGGGGGATGCCCGAAAGGGCATCCCCCGTCTCGAAAATCGCGGCCGTCGGCCTGATGGGCTTTGACCCGGCCAGAGGAAGCTAAAGGGGCGAAGCCGCCTTTCTCCGCTGCAGGGAGGCGGCGTTGAGCCACTTGGAGCGGCGGGCGTTCTCGAGCGCCATCTCGGCCAGAAGCTCCGTCTGGCGCTCCCGATTCTGCCGGTTGCGGCGGGCGATGGCGTCCTTTCGGATCTTGGCCTTATGCAAAGCCTGAGACTTCTTCACCATCTCGGCATGACGGTCCCACATGCGGAACGTCGTCTTGGAGACGGACTCCCTGGCCTCCTGTACCTTTTCCAGCGCCGCCTCGCGCCCCTCCTCCGTGTCGCTCACGCCTACGGAGCGTCCTGCAGCCTTTTCCGCAAGGCCAAAAGACGCGCCTGCAGCGCGGGCTGCCGCGTCCCAAACGCGGCTCGAAACGTCGCTTGTCCCGGTCATGGGTCCCCTCCGTCCATCAATTTATTCTGAATGGAATTCCCCTTCAATTATAGCGCATCGGCCGGTATTTTGATGCAAAAATGTCCGGCAGGTTCGCATTCCTGATATAATTCAATGGACCGGGTCGTATGCACAGGGGCTTTGGGGCGCGTTTGGGAATCGTGAGACGGAGGAGTGATCTTTGGGATGCTTCGGACCTCGGGAAAGGGCTCTCTTGTCGCCGTGATCCTGTTGTTGCTTCACCTGTCGGGGGGGCAGGCCGACGCCCGGTCCGTCCTCGTCCCCATGGGGGACATGGGAGGGAGATTCTTTACGCTGCCGACGCGGAGCGTTCTGGCGAACACCGTGATGGCGGCATATCAAAGACCTTATGGGCTGAACTTCGAGGTCTGGCGTCCTCAGGGGATGCCTGCGGGATGGTACGCCACGTTCGACGGCTTCGCGGTGGCTCAGGTGGCGCCCAACCGTTGGGTGTACGGCCGTACGGGCGTCGACGGCAGCATTGTCCCGACCGATGTCCTCGTGGGCTCCGTCGTCCCCATGAGGGTGCCCGAGCTGACTCGGGTGACGGCCTCCTGGATGTGCGATGATTTCCTCCGGTGCAACGAGTTTCGTGAAATTCGAGCCCTCGGATGCGACAACATGGGCATTCTTGAGGATCCTTTGGCCTGCACGGTCCTGGCCTGGCGTTCGGGGAGGCCGGGGGTCTGGGTCTGGCTGGCGGACAGGTGGAAGAAGGTGTCCCCGGCGGGCGGGCAGTATACCTGGGAGGCCCTGCGGCTGCGGCGTCCCTGGATCGTGGAGCGGCTGAGGGAAAAGGAGTTCTTCTGGACGTGCGGAAATGCCTGCGATCTGGCCAATCTGGCCCGATCCTGGGGGCTCCTGTGGCATGGCCCCGTCCCCTTGAACGCTCTGTGCGCGTACCGTCACGGAAACGGGCGGATCGGGGGGCGTTCGTCCGGGACCTCTCCGGCTCCGTCCCCCTCCAAACCCGGAGAGGAAAACCCCGGATCGCAGTGGGATGTCGGAGACGGAGACAAAGGCCGCGCTCCATCGGATGGCGGTGGAGGCGGAGGCTGGGACACGGGCGGGAAATAGGAATCCTCCCCCAGGCGGGAATACCAAATGAAAATATCGATGGAGCAGTGGATGTCAGAGAATTGAGGGGTGTGGAACATGGGGAATGGAACCGGGGACATCGAGGACCTCTTGGAACGGGCCTATGAATCCGAGGATGCCGGAGAGGTCGAGGAGCTGGTGGAGCGGGCTTTGGAGCTGGACCCCGAAAACCCCGAGGTCCTCCTGCTTCAGGCCGATCTTACCGAGGACGACGACGTGCGCCTGCCGATACTCGTCCATGCCATCGAGAACGCCCGCAGCGTTCTGAGGGAGGAGGGGATCCCCGAGGAGGACTTCGCCGAGGACGAGCTGGGGACGGTTTACCTTGCGCTCCTGCAGAGGGCGGCCTTCACCCTCTTTTCCATGGAGGACGACGAGCGTTCCTTCGAGATCGTTCAGGAGCTCATGCGTCACGACCTCGACGACCAGGGGTCCGTCAGAAGCCTTTATTACAGGATCCTGATCGAAAAGCGCGATTGGTCCCTCATCCTCCGCGAGACGATGCAGGACGGCGACCGCCAGCTGGGCTGGGCCTATGCGAGGCTGGCAGCATGTTTCATGCTGACGGAGGAGGGGGAAGGCGGCACTGGTGAGGCCGCTGCGATGTTCTGGGATGCCCTGTCCATGGCCCCGAACGTCCCCTTCTACATGCTGGGTTACTTCCCCGATCCGGTCGACGACTCGGAGGAGGAGGAGGAGGATTTTCACTTCAGCCTTCTCTTCTCGGACGTGTGGTCCTCCTCGCACAACCTGCTCAACTGGTTCTCCAGGGGTGTGATTCTCTTCGGCCTGCTCTCCGGGCGTTTCGGTGAGGAGGCCGACGATATGCTGGAGATCCTGCGCTCTCTGGGCGGAGGGGAGGAGTACGACAAGATGGAGGCGCTCCTGGACGACCAAGACGACGGCTCCCTGATCGAGACCCTGGCGGCCCACCGATGTCTCTCCGAGCGCTGACGTCCATTGGGGGATAGCCGACTCCGAGTTTCGATATGTTCGTCCGGAGCCCCGTTTTCCGCTTTCCCCAAAGAGGCCGGTGACAATGTCCTTTTGCCCGCCGGTCATGAAAACACGTTTCAATCGCTATACTATAATGATAGTACGGAGATTGGGGAGAAACCGATTCTCTTTTCCTCTCGGGAAGTAACAAAACCAAGTAGAATGGAGTGTTGAGTGATGACGGTACCGAGCGACATCGAAATTGCCCAGGCTGCGAAGATGAGCCCCATAACGGAGGTGGCGAAGAAGCTGGGGATCTCCGAGGACGATCTTGAGCTTTATGGCAAGTACAAGGCCAAGGTGCAGCCCCAGGTCCTCAAAGGGCTCAAGGACAAGCCGGACGGTAAGCTGGTCCTCGTGACGGCGATAACCCCGACGCCTGCGGGCGAGGGCAAGACCACGACGAGCGTGGGCCTGACCGATGGATTGTCCAAGATCGGCAAAAAGGTCTGCGTCGCTCTGCGCGAGCCCTCCCTGGGCCCCAGTTTCGGGGTCAAGGGCGGTGCGGCGGGGGGCGGCTACGCCCAGGTGGTCCCGATGGAGGACATCAACCTCCACTTCACCGGGGACCTGCACGCCATCACCACGGCCCACAACCTCTGCGCCGCGATGCTGGACAACCACCTCCAGCAGGGCAACGAATTGAACATCGATCCCCGCCGCGTGGTGTTCCGCCGCGTGGTGGACCTGAACGAGCGTGCCCTGCGCAAGGTGATCATCGGCCTGGGCGGCCGTACCGAGGGGGTCCCGCGCGAGAGCGGATTCGACATCACGGTGGCCTCCGAGGTCATGGCGATCCTCTGTCTTTCCATGGACCTGATGGACCTGAAGGCCCGGCTCTCCAGGATGGTCCTGGCCTACACCTACGACGGCAAGCCCGTCACGGCGGGGGACATCGGCGCCGCCGGTTCCATGGCGGCTCTGTTGAAGGATGCCATCAAGCCGAACCTGGTCCAGACGCTCGAGGGCTCGCCCGCCTTCATCCACGGCGGCCCCTTCGCCAACATCGCCCATGGATGCAACAGCGTTCAGGCGACGCGTCTGGGCCTGAAGCTGGCCGACTACCTGGTCACGGAGGCCGGATTCGGCGGGGACCTGGGCGCCGAGAAGTTCCTGGACATCAAGTGTCGCATGGCCGGCCTCAAGCCGGCTGCGGTCGTCGTCGTCGCGACGGTCCGCGCTCTTAAAATGCACGGCGGCAGAAAGAAGACCGAGCTGGGCAGCGAGGACCTGAAGGCCCTCGAGGCGGGGATCCCCAACCTCCAGAAGCACATCGAGAACATCCAGAAGTTCGGGCTTCCCGTCGTCGTCGCCATCAACCGCTTCCCGCTGGACACGGAGGCCGAGCTGGCCCTGGTGGAGAAGAAGTGCGCCGAGATGGGCGCCTCCTTCGCGCTCTCCGAGGTCTGGGGCAAGGGCGGCGAGGGCGGAGTCGAGCTGGCGAAGAAGGTCGTCGAGGCGTGCGAGAAACCCTCCGACTTCAAGTTCATCTACAAGCCCGAGATGAGCCCCAAGGAGAAGATGACGGCCATTGCCAAGGAGATCTACGGCGCCGACGGCGTGGACTTCACGCCTCAGGCCGAGAAGGACCTCGAGCTCATCCACGAGCTGGGCAAGGATGACCTGCTGATCTGCATGGCCAAGACCCAGTACTCCTTCTCCGACGACGCCACCAAGGTCGGCCGTCCGAAGGACTTCCGGATCACGGTGCGCGAGGTGCGTCTCTCCGCAGGGGCGGGGTTCCTCGTGGCGGTCACCGGTGCGATCATGACGATGCCGGGCCTGCCCAAGAAGCCCGCGGCCCTGTCGATCGATGTGGACGAGAACGGGAAGATAACCGGCCTCTTCTAACACTTTATGCCTCATACGAAAACAAGGGCTCCCGGCGGCAGGCCGGGAGCCCTTGTTTTTATGACGCGATGCGATGAAAAGAAAGGAGCTGGCGCCCAGAACCAGGGAGCCCTATCGGGAGTTCAGGAGCGCCGCGTTTCGCGCCTCGAGCGCGCGCTCCGCCTTGACGCAGGCCCTCAGAACTTTTTCCCATCGATCGCCTCGCTCGGTATCGGGCGAGGCCATCATCATCCCGGCCTCCTCGTCCAGGGCGTCCAATGCGCCTTTCAGCGCGTTCTCCGCCTCCCCGGGGGCGGCGCTGGGATCGGAGTACTGGAGGGAATCCGCCAGCGCGAGAAGTGGAGCGATCCGCTCCCGATCGCCGGCGACAATGCCTTTCAGGTCCTCGGCCATGTTCCTCACGCGCATGGCCGCCGCCGCCAGATTTTGGCGTCCCTGCCGCTGTTCCTCCCGATCCGCCCCGCTCAGCTTCAGCATGGCCATGTTGGTGAGGAGGAGCGGAATGAGGAAGACGGCCAGGCCGACGATGTGAATCAGGAAATAGGTGGTGACGGAAAACGCGATACGGGCGTTCACCAAGGCCATGGCGATGACGAAGATGAAATAGAGGGCGAGCAGGTAAATGTGGGAGAATCCGTGGGGAATCTCCCTGCCCGCGTTGCTTCGGAGCACGATCCGGGAGGCGAAGAGGGTGCCCAACAGGGCTGCGAAGGCCAGGAACCCCATGGACATCCAGAAGGTGGTCCCCCGTGCCTCGGGGGTCGTCAGGAACCAGACGCAAACCCCCGCCACCACCGCGACCAGAAACAGCAGAAGAAAGAGATTGAAGATATGCCGAACCTTGTTGGTTGCCTTGCTCATGTTGTTTTCCCCTTTCCGTCACGTGCTTTCGTCAGTTTTGAGAGGCTTCGCCCTCCGTGCTCCTGCCGCACCGGGAGCAGAAGGCCGCATCGGGGGCAAGCGCCGCGCCGCACTCGCACACCCTCGAGATTGGCTTGCCGCACTTGGAGCAGAAACGAGCATCGGCGGCTATTTCCGCACCGCAATGAGGGCAGCCGGGGGCAAGGGATGCGCCGCACGAGGGACAAAAGCGTCCCTCGCCGCAGGCCTTGCCGCACTTGGGGCAGGCACGCGATGCGCCGGTTGGGGACGTGTTGAGGAATTGCCCCATCTGGGAGGCCATCTGCCCGAAGGCTCCCCCCATGCCCAGGCCCGCGCCGAGCCCCATGCCGGCCCCAAGCAGGGGATTTCCCCCTCCGCCCTCGCCGGAGCCCGAGGCCTGAGCCATCCCCTCCATGGCGTCGAAGGAGCGCCTCTGCTGGTAGTTGTAGCCCATGACGTTCATGCGCGCCCGCTCGCTCATCGCCTTTTTCAGGTCCTGGACGGCCTCGTCGTCCTCGGGCACGTTGATGGACCCGAAGAAGAAGTTCGCGGGCTCGATGCCGTACTCCTCGAATACGGGGCGCACCTCCTCCGCGGCCTCGTCCGACATGTCCTTGAGGTAGGCGCTGATGTCGAAGATGTTGATTTTCCGCAGCGTGATGTAGCTCGCGACCATGTCGCCGATGCGGCTGAGCAGCAGCCCCCGGAAGGAATCGACGAGCTCGTCCCGGGTCAGCCGCGTGCGGGTCCCGACCAGTTTGAGCAGAAACTTGCGGCTGTCGCGGATGCGGACGCCGAACTGTCCATAGGCTCGAACGGGGATGGGGATCTGATATTCGGGATCGCGCAGGAGCAGGGGAGAGAGCGTGCCCCATTTGACGTCCAGGATGTTGAGCTTGTTGACGAACCAGACGTGGGCCTTGAAGGGGGTCTCGCCGCCGGTGGGCAGGTTGATCAGGCGCCTCAGCAGCGGGATGTTGTCCGTGGAGAGGACGTAGCGCCCGGGCCCAAAGAGGTCGAGCGCCTGTCCGTCCCGGAAGAGGATGGCCTCCTGGGATTCCTGGACAACCAGCTGGGTCCAGTTGCCCAGGGCGTCGCTCCTGTCCGGATTCTTGGGGTCCACATAGCGCCAGGCGAAGATGTCCGCCGGGTTCAGGCCGGAGTCCCATCTTACAATTTGCATCAAGGCCATTTGTATCCGCTCCTTTTTGTCTCTGGTCTACAGGTCGGGGTTCAGCAGCTCCATGGCGATCATCCTGTTGATCTGGCCCTGGAGATAAAGAGGACCGAAAAGAAAGATCATCAGGCCCGACGGGGCGATGCTCAGGACGGCGACGCTCTTCTCCAGGTAGCGCGAGGCGTAGAGCTGAAGGATGCTGCGAGCCTTGAAGGACAGCCAGATGGAAAGGATGAAAGCCGCCAGGCTCAGAAGGTTGAAACAGTCCTGAACATTCTCCTCCGAGAGCCCCAGGGCCTGGCCGACGGAGCTCTGGGGGATCAGAATCCAACCCAGGTGAAGGGCGAGCTGCAGGCAGGCCGCCCAGAGGGGAATCTGGATATTCGGGGCGAGGCGGTTCAGGGATTTGTTCCTGAGGACATGCCACACGCTGCCGTAGACGCCGACGGTGAAAAAATAAAGGAAGAAGAGCATTCCCCCCGACACCCGCTTCATGGAGAGAAGCCCTTTCCTTTTCTTTTCCCTCAGGATCGTCTCGAGATTGTCCGCCGCGTGCGGCGTGGCCGCACCGCAATACTCGCATCGTTCGGCCCCGATGGGCAGGGCCGCGCCGCAGTGTCTGCAGTTCATGTTCGAATCCTTTCCTCCATTAAGCCGACCGGATTTGGGGAGGTGCGTCCCCGACGTTCTTCCCTGACCTCATTGTGATTGGAAAGGAATGCCATGTCAAGCCTTGGGAGGCTGGATCGGGGCGGGATTAGGGGTGGTATTTCCCGTTCCGGACCATCCTGTCGGGATGACAACATCATCTGTTGAGATAAAAACGTAAAATGAATGAGTTTTTGTTCCGTATTTTGGGAGGAATAAGATAGAATAAAGAAAGTGCCTGGAAGACTCCGGGGAGCTTCGTCTGAGTGGGGTGCCATGGCTGTGCAAACGTTTTGAAGAGCGGATTTCTCCTGCAGACGAGGGATATTTTCGGGAAAGGATGTCGAAAATTGTTTACGGAGCTCAAGAGATTTTGTGCGATGCGGATGGGGAGATTTTTTGTTTTGGTGCTGGGCCTTTCGTTTTTCCTGGGGATCTCGGCTTTCTGGACGTCACCCGCAAAGGCTGGAGACGTCGAGGTGGTCTCCAAGAAGTCCGGAGTAAAGAGCCGCGGGTCCGTCCGTAAGGCCTCGCTCAGGAGGAGAGGTTCTCGAAGAAAGAGCGGCAGAATCTTCGCTTCGGGAAACGGATCGGTCAAGAGTCCCTGGATCGTCCGCACGGCGGCCCAGATGGAGGCCCTGGCCCAATCCGTCAATCAGGGCAATTCCTATTCCGGTCAGAGGATTCGCCTGATGGCCGACCTCGATTTGAGCGGCAGGCGCTGGAATCCCATCGGTTTTTACCGGGAGCGCGGAAGCCGCCCGTTCAAGGGCGTCTTCGACGGGAACGGCCATGTCGTGCGTGGGCTCAACATCGAGGCTCCGGCCGCGGGCATGGCGGGACTCTTCGGGGTATTGGAGGGGGCGACCGTCGTGAGGCTTACCATTGAGGACGCCTCCGTATCGGGCGGCTCCAATGTCGGCATTCTGGCGGGGCTTGCCGTACGCTCCGAGCTGAAGAACTGTTCCGTATCCGGCAGCGTGCTGGGCACGGAGAACGTGGGAGGGATGATCGGGAAGGCCTCCGAGAGCCGGATGTCCGGACTTTCCTTCTCGGGGACGATCAAGGGCCGCGCATCGAGTGCCGGGGGACTGATCGGATCCATGTTCGGCACCGTTCTCGCCCGAGCCGAGGTCCGCGGGGAAATTTCGGGCCAGGATAACGTCGGCGGCCTGGCGGGCAACGTCCGTCAGGGAGAGCTGAGCGAGGTGAGGACCCGTGAGCTGGGAGTACAGGGCCGCAAGACGGTTGGCGGCCTGATTGGCTTCGCTTCCGATTCCGTCATCATCCGCCGGTCCCTCTTCGACGGGATGGTCGAGGGCAAGGAGAATACGGGCGGGCTTGTGGGCTGGGTGGAGTCCGGGACCCTGACCGACAACACCGTCTCCGGCTCCGTCCTGGGATGGGAGCGGACGGGCGGGGTGGCGGGGCTCTGGGTCAACGGCCTGGCACGGCGCTGCATCGTGGAGGCCACTGTCAGCGGAACCGCGGGTGTGGGCGGCTTCGCGGGCCGGATGGAGAGGGGAATCGCGGATCGCTGCGAGACACTGGGCTACGTCGAGGGAGGCAAATCGGTCGGGGGCCTGGTCGGGGAGATGGTCTCCGGAAGACTGGAGAAGTGCATGGCGTCCGGAAGCGTGAAGGGGGTTCTGACGTCGGGAAGGGAGATCGGCAGCACCTCCCGATAAGGATCCGAAAGCCCGTTCTAAAAGTGCGGGGCGCCTCCGAGGGGCGCCCCGTGTTTTTTCCCTAGCTTTTGAACTTCCGAATTTCGTAGCCCGTGAACTGGGCCGCGATGCTCAGGGCCTCCCGCTGGGGTTCGCCGGGCGCGACGCCGGAGTCCGAGGCGAGGGCGACGAACCCCTCGACGCTCTTTCCGTCGTGGATCGGGACCAGATACTGCATGTGCTCGAGCTCCTTCCACGAAGCGGCGTCCAGCCCCCAGGAACCGAGGAGCTCTGCGGCCGGGGTATGCTTCAGGTCGTAGAGCGGCTGCAGGCTGCGGGAGACCTCGCATCGCCGGGAAGCGCGCAGGACGGGATGCTCCGAGCAATCCCTGACGCCTCCGGAGCGATGCTCCGCCAGGGCGTAGCCCCCGTGTTCCCCGTCCCACACGGACAAAAGGCATTCCGACATCTGCCCCATCTCCAGGAACACATCCGCGGCGAGGGCCAGGAAACGGCTGCGGTCCCCCTCGTCCCTCAGGGCTTTCAGGACGCTGGAGAGGGAGAGGATCGTGAAGTCCCCCGAGGAGGCCTGAGACGCCGCCAGCGTGTTCTTCGAACGGAGGCTGTTGATGGCGAGGGCGCGGGAGGCGAGATTTCCCAGGAGCTCGAGGAAATGAAGCATCTCGCCGTCCGGGAGGTCCTCCCATTCCAGGACGCAGAAGAGCCGCGTCTCCGCCTCGGCGATGGGAAGCACGGCCCGATAGGGGGCGGAACCCTGGTCCAGGACCGGCGCGGAGGGAAGGATGGCCTGCGCGTAGATGCCCTCGCGCGGCGGAAGGACGTCCATTTTTCCGGCCAGGAGCTTCAGATGGCCGCCTTCGTCCTTCAGGATGGAGACGGACCTCGGGAACAGGCTCTCGCGAAGGACGTCCGCGACGAACGAGGCGAAGTATTCGAGGGGCATGGGCTCGAATATGGAGGCCAGGGTGCTCTTCGTTGCCAGGATCATGTAGGAGAGGCGGGAGAGCTTGCCCTCGTTGGCGTCGACCCTCTGAAACTGCTGCCAGAGCCGAACCATGCCGGCGTAGGGCTTCAGTTCGTCCAGCAGGGACTCGTCGGCCTTTTCCCTCAGCAGGACATAGACCTCCCAGTGGGGCCCGCGCATGCGCAGAACCCACGGCCATTCTTCCTTCTCCGTCCGAGCCTGTTCCAGCTCGCAGGGGGACACGGCGGGGCGGCTCGAGAAGAGGGAACCCAGGCGAAGGCCCTCGCCCGGCAGAATGAGCTGCGTCGGGTTCACTCCCACAGCGTCGAGGATATGGAGGTCCGCCCCTCGGGGAACCAGGATGAGGGCGGACGGGACCCTGAGGGCAAGAAAGTCTGTAAGCGATTTCAGCGCTCCTCCAGACAAGACAAAATCCATCTGTTCGTACAGGTTGTTCACGAGCTGTTCACCTCCGGCCAGTATGACGCCCGCTCGACGTTGGCATCCGAGGCGGCGCGTGGTACGCCTTTGGAAGCATCCGCGTGTTGCCTTCTCCCGCCGGCGCATTTCATCTTTTTGATAAACGGGGCGGATCGGGATAAAATTTCCTTCGTATTGTATACTTTTTTTGTTGTAAAATCGACAGAGCAGGGCTCATACTGAAGTTTTTATGGAGGTAACGGATCATTATGGGAGAGGCAGTGCTTCGTAAGGTTGGCGTTGAGGTGCATGGAATTCGTATGCCCGTGATCCGCAGGGGCGACGACCTGGTGAAGATGGCAGCGGAACACCTCGTCGAGGCCGCGGTATCGGGCTACGCGCCCTTTACCATCAGGGACCGCGACGTGGTGGGGGTCACGGAGTCCCTCGTGGCGAGGGCGCAGGGCAATATCGTCACTCTGGAGGAGATCGCCGCGGACGTTCGCGACAAGATCCCGGAGGGGGATGCGGCGGTCGCCTTTCCCATCCTCAGCCGCAACCGGTTCATGTCCCTGCTCGACGGAATCGTCCGGGGCATCCGGGGAAAGGTGCATCTCTTCCTCTCCTTCCCCGCGGACGAGGTGGGCAACCACCTGATCGACCCCGCCGAGTACCTCAAACGTTCCTCGGGAATGCCGGAGTGCTTCGGCACGGCGGAGTACGACGCGCGGTTCGGGCGCTACAGGCATCCCTTCACGGGGGTGGACTACGTGGAGCTCTACAAGGACCTGGCCCCGGGAAGGATAGAAATCCACTTCACGAACAACCCGCTGCGCATCCTGGACGTCACCTCCCGGGTCGTGATGGCGAACATCCACAATCGAGTCCTCTATGCCGGCCTTCTGCGGGAAAGGGGAGCTTCGGTCTGGACCCTGGATCAGATCTGCACGGAACCGCGCTCCAATGGGGGCGGATACAATCCCGAGTTCGGGCTTCTGGGGTCCAACTACTCTCAGGAGGGGACCGTCAAGCTTTTCCCTCGCGATGCGGGACCCTTCGCGCGCAGCCTCCAGCAGGAGATCCTTCGCCTCACCGGGCGCAGGGTCGAGGTCCTGGTCTACGGGGACGGCGCCTTCAAGGACCCCGTCTGCGGGATCTGGGAGCTGGCCGACCCCGTCGTCTCTCCGGGATACACGGACGGCCTGAAGGGCACCCCCTCCGAGATCAAGTTCAAGATGATCGCGGACAACGCCCAGGGGGACGCGGAGGAGGCCGTTCGCACCGCCATCCGCTCGAAGCCCGCCGCAAACGGAAGGGAGTCGGGGCTGGCGGAGGAGAAAAACGCCCTCGGGACCACCCCGAGGCGCTATACGGATCTTCTGGGCTCCCTGTGCGACCTCGTCTCCGGGAGCGGGGACAGGGGCACCCCCGTCATTCACATATCGGGTTACTTCGACTCGTACATCGACGGATAGTCCCGCCGTAAGAGCTCGACGGCACGAGCCGGAGGATCGAACTGGAGGATTGAGCCGAAAGACTGAGGAGGGGACCGATCGTGAGGCGGACTTTTTTTCTCGCCATTTCTCTCGTGATCCTTGCTTCGCTCGCTTCGTTCACCCCGATGCCCGCACTGGCCCTGCCCCTGCGGGCGCGGGCGTTTTTCATCGGGGACATCATGGCCCACGATCAGCAGCTGGACGCTGCGGCGACGAGGAGAAACGGCGCCGTGGAGTGGGACTTCGCCCCGCAGTTCCGGAGGGTACAGCCGCTCTTTTGGGGCGATGCCCTGATCGTCGGGAACCTGGAGACGACGTTCGCCGGCCCCGAAAGGGGGTATGCCGGATATCCCTTGTTCAACACCCCGGACTCGCTTGCGGACGCGCTGGTCGGTCTGGGGGTCCACGTCGTCACCCTGGCGAACAACCATATCCTGGATCGTGGAGCGGGAGGCGCGCGCCGGACCGTCGAGGTCCTGAACCGGGCGGGCATCCTGTGGACGGGGCTGGGGCTGGACGACGTTCCCAAAAACGACGCGCTTCTGGTGGAACATGGGGGGCTGAGATGGGCCTTCGTCAACTACTCCTACGGGAGCAACCGGCTTCTTTCCTCGAGCGACGTCCACCTCAACGTGATCTCGGACTCGGCGATATCCGAGGGGCTCGCACGGGCGCGGACCCTGAGCCCCGACATCATCGCGGCCTGTTTCCACTGGGGGGAGGAGTATCATTTCGTCCCGTCGGCCCATCAGAGGAGGGCTGCCGAGACGGCGTTGGCGGAGGGGGCCCATCTGGTCATCGGGACCCACCCTCATGTCCTGCAGCCGATGGAGGTCAGCCTCGCCTCCTCGGTGCATGGTACCGATGCCCGGCTCGTCGCATGGTCCCTGGGGAACTTCGTGTCCTTTCAGAGGACGCTGCCCCGGGAACGCAGCTGCGTGCTCGCGGTCGAGGTCGAAAAAGCGGCCGAGGACGAAGGAGCCCGTTTGGTCCGCGTCTCCGTCGCTCCGACGCGGGTGGCCCTCGTCCCCTCGGGTGGGCGGCGGCGAG
>NZ_CALIAA010000087.1 GCF_938040765.1 uncultured Fretibacterium sp. | reverse complement strand
CCTGACGAACGCGGCGGCGGTGTCCGAAAACGTCTGCTTCCCGGCTCGCTCGACGGCCAGTTTCAGCGCCCATTCTCCCAGCTTCGCGTCCCTGGGAATGTCGTCTCCGGCGCGCTGTTTTCCCGCCTTGCCCGAAAAGGTGTCCGGTATCGACGAGAGCGGCCAGATCCGGGGCATGATGAGGGCCAGGATGAAGGTGACGGCGTAGACCGAGAACAGGATCTGGAGGTACTTGTGGGGCAGTTTGACGAAGTCGGCCATGACGTAGACGTACGCGATGCTGATGACCGAGAAGGTGCTGGCGATGATGGCGGCCTCGCGGTCGGAATAATAGCCCTGATCGTGGACTTTCGTGGTGATGACCACCCCGACGGAACTGCTGCCGACCCATGAGGCCAGACAGTCGATCGCGGCTCGGCCCGGCAGCTTGAAAAGCGGCCCCATGATCGGCCGGGCGAAGGTGCCGACGTACTCCATCAGGCCGTAATCCGTGAGGAGCGGGACGAACGCCGCGAGTACCGAGAAGACGATCAGCAGGGCGGGGGCCAGAACCAGGCCGGGCGTACCCCCGTTGTCCATGTTCCAGACGACCTCGGGCCCGATTTTATAGAGGATGACGACGTAGAGGACGGCCCCCAGCAGGCGCGAGCCCAGCCAGAAGGGCGAGACACAGAACAGATCCTTCAGAAACGGGCTCTCCGTGATGAAGCGGGGTTTCGTGAGGACGGCCCAAAGGCTCACGGCCGCGCTGAGAACGACCGCGACCATCGCGGCCGTCGGGAGGTAGGGCTTCAGAACCCCGCCCTTCCCCACATCGATCAGAAGTCCAAGGGCCGTGTTGAAGGTTCCCTTGTCCGGTATGGGCATGAGAAAGGCCACGGCGCCGACAAGTGAGGGGATCACGAACTTCAGGATCTGTCCGGCCGTATACGTTCTTCTCGCGTCGTTTCGCATCTTCTCCATTTTACTCACTCCTTGTCCTCGTGTCGGTGCGCACGGTACGTACGCCATGCCCTCGCCAGTCTGTCCATGCCCTCCTCCATACAATCCCGTGGGATCCTGGCGTAGGAGAGACGGAAGGCCTTGTCGCCCCTGTCGTCCCCATCCGGAAAGAACACGTTCCCCGGGATGAGGCCGATCCCCTCGTGCCGCACGGCGTACCGTGCAAACACGGCGGAGTTGAAGCCCCTCATATCGTCCGGCCCCTGTCCCCAGATGAAAAAGCCCCCTTTGGGCCGGTTCGTCCGCAGCCCAAGCGGGGTCAGCCGTTCTTCTGCAAGGCGCAGCATCAGATCTCGGCGGCTCCGGTATTCCCTGCGGAGGGCCTCCACATGTTTTTCGAAATCCAGCGTGCGCATCAGATGCAAAGTAGCCCTTTGCAGGAGCAGTGCCGGCCCTAGTCCGTCGCAGATGCACAGGGCGAGGAAGGCGTCCCTCAGGGTTGGAGGCACGACGGCCCAGCCGATGCGCAGTCCCGGCGCGACGATCTTGGAGAACGTGTTGCAGTGGATGACGCGCCGGTCGTCGCCGGCGAGCTTCAGATAGCTTGTCGGGACGGGGCCGTCGTAGCCGAGGTAGTGATAGGGATCGTCTTCGACGATGGCGACGTCGTGTCTGCGGAGGATGTCCAGAACGCGCAGCCTGCGTTCCAGAGACGCCGTACAGCCGCTGGGATTCTGGAAATTGGGGATCGTATAGAGAAATCGAGCCTCTTTCAGCTGCGGCGTCCGTTCGAGCTCCTCGGGAAGGATCCCCTCGTCGTCCGCGGGAACCGGCACGCAGATCGCCCCCTGACGGCGAAACGTGAGAAGGCTGTCGCTGTAGGTCGGCCCTTCGACCAGCACGACCGTCCCCTCGTCGATCAAGACCTCGGCGGCCAGGCTGATGGCGCCTGCGGCCCCATGGGTGATGACGACATCCTCGGGGCCGACCCAATCCGGGGCCATATCGTCCCGGCTCATGCGCTCGGCGATCCAGGCGCGCAGGTCGATATCCCCCAGGTCGTCGTGGTAATACGCCCAGATCGCCCCGTCACCCAGCGCCCTTTCCACAGCGCTCCGAAAGGCGTCCTTGGGAAAGGCCTCGTCCGGCGGCTCCCCCGCGCCGAACGAGAGAGCTCCATTCGACTCGACCAGGGCGATGATCTCGCTGATCCCGGAGAACTTCAGCCGCTCCCGGGCCATAGCGCTGAGTTGCCGGCGGAATGTGAAGCCGTCGTTGTCCATG
>NZ_CALIAA010000086.1 GCF_938040765.1 uncultured Fretibacterium sp. | reverse complement strand
TGGAAAATGAGAGAGGGGTGTCTCCGGACGGTCGGTCGGCCGTCCGGAGGGTTTATTTTTATTTTTCGTGTCCGCCCGGCTTACCGGCCGAGGGCGGCCGTCTTTCGAAGGGGAGAGGATCCAGAAGATGCAGTACCGAAGCGGGCAAGAGATACGTGAAGCTTTCATCAGTTTCTGGCAGGAGAAGGGCAGCCACCACTACCCCAGCTTCCCGCTCCTGCCCGACGATCCCTCCCTGCTCTTCACCATCGCGGGCATGGTGCCCTTCAAGGCTTATTACCTCGGCATCCGCACCCCGGAGCATCCCCACGCCGTGACCTGCCAGAAGTGCGTGCGCACCAACGACATCGAGAACGTCGGCCGCACCGCCCGTCACCACACCTTCTTCGAGATGCTGGGCAACTTCGCCTGGGGCGCCTACTTCAAGAAGGAGGCCATCACCTGGGCCTGGGAGTTCCTGACGGAACGCATCGGCCTCGACCCCAGCCGCCTCTACGCCAGTATCTACGAGGAGGACGAGGAGGCCCGAAGCGTCTGGAACGGGGACGTGGGGCTCTCCGAGGACCGAATCCTCCGCTTCGGACAGAAGGACAACTACTGGTTCATGGGCGACACCGGGCCCTGCGGCCCCTGCTCGGAGATCTACTACGACCGCGGGGAGCGCTACGGCTGCGGCTCCCCGACCTGCGGCGTGGGCTGCGACTGCGACCGCTACATGGAGATCTGGAACCTGGTCTTCACGCAGTTCGACCTCCAGAAGGACGGCTCGCTCCTTCCCCTGCCCCACAGGAACATCGACACGGGCATGGGGCTGGAGCGCCTGACCTCCATCGTCCAGGACGTCGACACGGACTACGAGACGAACCTCTTCATGCCCCTGATCAACCACACCTGCAGGAAGGCGGGGATCCACTACGGCGACGGGGGACGGTCCGACATGGCCGTGCGCGTCATCGCGGACCACGTCCGGTCCGTGGCCTTCATGCTGGCCGACGGCGTGCTTCCCGCCAACGACGGGCCGGGCTACGTGCTGCGCCGCCTGCTGCGCCGGGCTGTGCGCTACGGACGGCTCCTGGGGTTCGAGGGCACGTTCCTCCGCGAGTACATGCCCATCCTGCTCGGGATCATGAGCGACCCCTATCGCGAACTGCTCGACCAGCGCCTCACCATCGAGCGGATCATCGAGGTGGAGGAGGACCGCTTTCAAAAGACCCTCCAGCAGGGGACGGAGCTCCTCGAGGCGGAGGCCGGCCGTCTGAAGGCCGAGGGAAGGAAGCAGATCCCCGGGGACGTCGTCTTCACCCTCTACGACACCTACGGCTTTCCTCCCGAGCTGACGCTGGAGATGGCGGAGGAGGAGGGGCTCACCGTCGACCACGAGGGCTTCGGCCGGGCCATGGAGGAGCAGAGGGCCCGCGCCCGCGCGTCCAGCAAACAGAAACGGAGTTCCCTGGCCGGCGACGTCTACACGGAGGTCGAGAACGAGAAGGGCGGGACGGCCTTCGTCGGTTACGAGGTCTGCGCCGGCACCGGACGGGTGCTCGCACTGCTGACCGGAGAGGGGCGTGTCGACCACGTGGCGGGCCCCGCGGAGTTCGAGGTCGTCCTCGACAGCACCCCGTTTTACGCGGAGCGCGGCGGCGAGGTGGGGGACACGGGCAGGATGCTCTCGGGCGGCTCCGTCCTGGAGGTGCTGGACACCGTGCCGCACGCCGGGCTGATCGTCCACAGGGTGCGGATGGACCAGGGGACGCTGTCGGTCGGGGACGAGGTCGGTACGGAGGTGGACGATGCGCGCCGCGGGGCGATCCGCCGCAACCATACGGCCACGCACCTGCTGCACGAGGCCCTGGGCCGCGTGCTGGGCGGCCACGTCCGCCAGGCGGGGTCCCTGGTGACGGACCGCATCCTGCGCTTCGACTTCACGCACCACGAGCCCATGACCGAGGAGCAGATCGCCGAGGTGGAGAGGCTGGTCAACGGGCAGGTCCTGGCGAACGTGCCGCTCACCATCCAGGAGTGTGGGCGCGAGCAGGCGCGGGAGCTGGGCGCCAAGGCTCTGTTCGACGAGAAGTACGGCGAGGTCGTGCGCGTGGTCTCCGTCCCCGGCTTCTCGGTCGAGCTCTGCGGCGGGCTCCACGTCAAGGCCACGGGCGACATCGGCTGCTTCAAGATCCTGCGGGAGGAGAGCGTCGGCTCGGGCACGCGGCGCATCATCGCGACGACGGGCATGAACGTCCTGGACATCCTTCAGCACCTCTTCGGGCTGCGCACGCACCTCACGGCGCTCCTGGCCACCGACGAGGAGGGGCTTGCGGTCAAGGCCCAGGGGCTGGTCGACGAGCTGCACCGCCTGCAGCGCCGCCTGCAGGAGGCCCAGCTCCGCGACCTGACGAAGAACATCGAGAGTTTCTTCGACCGGCGGGACATCGATGGGGTCCTGCTCCAGACGGGCAAGTTCTCGAGCGTCGAGCCGGACATGCTGCGCGAGATCGGGGACCGGGCCAAGGAAAAGGCCGGACAGCCGACCGTGGTGGTTCTGGTCGACGTCGGCGAGGACGAGAGCTGCAAGATCGTCGTCATGGCCGACGACGACGCCGTCCGGCGCGGCGCTCACGCCGGCAATCTGGTGAAGGAGGCGTCCGCGCTTCTCGGAGGCCGAGGCGGCGGCAGGCCCAACACCGCCCAGGGCGGAGGCCGGGACACCGCGAAGCTGGCCGAGGCGCTGGCCCAGGTCGAGGCCCTGCTTCGGACCCAGCTCAAGCCGCAATGAACGAGCCCCGGGACGAAACCCCCCCGAAGGGGCGCGTTCTGGCCCTCGATGTCGGCTCCGTCCGCATCGGCGCGGCCGTGACGGATCCCCTGCGCGTCATCGCGCAGGGGATCGCCGTATGGCCGGTCAACGACGGCAGGGAGGGGTGGCGCAAGAAGTTCGAGGCGTGCCTCGCGGAGTACGATCCCGTCCTGATCCTCATCGGAATGCCGACCCGGACGAGCGGGAACGCGGGCCCCGAGGGGGAGCGCATCGCCGCACTCGTCGCCAACCTCCGGGAGTCCTATCCGGACCGGACCTTCGAGACGTGGGACGAGCGGTACACCACGGTCATCGCCCAGCGGGCGCTGCTGGAGGGCGACGTCTCGCGCAGGGAACGCAGGGGCAAGGTGGACAAGGTGGCCGCAGCGCTGATCCTGCAGAGCTGGCTGGAGCGCCGGAGACCGTGACTCCGTTTTCGGCTCACTCCGGTTTGGGGTCCCGGAAGAGCAGCCTGTTGATCACGTCCTGAAGGACCGCGCCCTCGTAGAGGATCGCGTGGACCCCCTCGGAGATGGGCAACTCGATGCCCGCCCTTCGGGCGTAGGCCACCAGGGCCCTCGTCGTATGGGCCCCCTCGACCACCTGCCCGATCTCCGCCGCCGCCGCCTCGGGCGAGGCCCCGCGCCCGATCGCGGCCCCGAAGCGGAAGTTGCGGGAGTGCTGACTGTAGCAGGTCGCCATCAGGTCCCCCACTCCGGCGAGCCCCGCCAGGGTCAGGGGAGAAGCGCCCATGGCCGTCCCCAGCCGCATGATCTCGGCGAGGCCGCGCGTGGCCAGCGCAGCCTTGGCGTTGTCCCCCGCGGAGAGCGAGTGGGCGATGCCGACGGCGATGGCGATGATGTTCTTGACCGCCCCTCCCAGCTCCGCCCCCATCACGTCCCCGCTCGTATAGACGCGGAACCGGGGGGAGTTCAGCTCCGCCTGCCAGCCCAGGGCCTCCGACGGATCGGCGGAGGCCACGATGACCGCCGTGGGCAGCTCTCGGACGACCTCCTCGGCATGGCTCGGGCCGGAGAGCGCGCTGTACGGCCGGCCCGGCAGCACCTCCTCGAAGATCGCACGGGGCGTAAGCCCCGTGGCGATCTCAATCCCCTTGGCCAGGCTCAGGAAGCTGTGCCCCTCCGTGGAGAGGGGGGCCAGCCTTTCCAGAAACCCCCTCAGACTCTGGGTCGGAAGGGCCAGAACCGTGCGGTCCGCGGACCCGAGGGCCTCCTCCAGGTCCGACGTGGCCCTCAGGGATTCGACCAGAGGGCAGTCCTTCAGGTAGCGCGGGTTGCGGCGGTGTTCGTTGATATAACGGGCCTGGTCGTCGGTACGGCACCAGAGGACGACCCCGTGCCCCTTTCGGGCAGCGTGGTTCGCCACGGCCGTACCGAAACTGCCGGCCCCCAAAACGGCAAGACTCATGGGACGGACGCTCCTTCCCTTCTGCAAATCGACTTTCTGCGAATCAACTTTTCTGCGAATCGGTCTCCCTGCGAATCAGCAGGGTAATGCCCTCGAGGGCAAGGACGGTCCCGACCTCCCCGACGGCCATAGAACCGGCCTTCGTTCGGGCGCGCCAGAGTTCCCCGCGGCATCGGACCATCCCCCCCGAGGAGGAGAGGGGCTCGACGACCGTCGCGTCCAGCCCGATCAGCCCCTGCCGCCCCGTGGACACCTTCCTCCGGAGGCTGCGGGCGATCAGGAACGCGAACAGCGCAAAGCAGGCCCCCAGGGCGGCCGTCATCCCGACGATCAGGGAGGCGGAGACGCGCAGCAGCTCGCCGCCCGGGGCGCGGAACAGGAAGACGCCTCCGGCGGCGATCACCGCAACCCCGAGCAGGCTCAGGATCCCCATCCCCCCCACCAGGAGGTCGAGCCCCATGACGATGACGCCCGCCCCGATCAGGGCCATCCCGGCCCAGTTGAAAGGCAGCATCCTCAGGCCGATCCCGCCGAGCAGCAACATGACGGCCCCCGTCGTCCCCAGGGCGAAGCCGCCGGGGGTGACGATCTCGTAGAAGAGCGCCAACAGCCCTCCCATCAGGAGGAAGTAGGCGATATCGGGGCTCGACAGGAACTGAATCAGCCTTTCCTGCCAGGTCATCTCCACGAGAACGACCGCCGCGTCGGGCTCCGCCTCGATGCGGACCGGGCCCGAGTCGATGGTCACGGTTCGCCCCACGGCGGCCTCGAGCAGGGTCCTCAGGTCGTCCGCCACGAGGTCGATGGCCCCCTCCGCCAAGGCCTCATGGGCCGTCAGGGACAGGCTGTCCTCGATCATCCGCTGCGCGGCGCTCTGATTCCTCCCGCGCAGCTGGGTAAGGGAGCGCATCTGAGCTCCGAGGTCGTTCACGACCTTTTTCTTCATGTCGTCGTCCGGCAGGTCCCTGCCCGACGCGACAACGGGATGGGCCGCCCCGACGTTCGTGCCCGAGGCCATGGCCGCCACATGAGCCGCCTGCATGATGAACGCCCCCGCCGAAGCCGCCCGCCCGCCGGGCGGAACCCACACGGCGACCGGGACGCGGGACGCCAGGATCGTCTGGACGATGCCGTGCGTCGCCCCCAGCAGGCCCCCCGGCGTATCCAGCTCGAACACCACGAGGCCCGCCCGCTCCTCCTCCGCCCGGCGGACCACCCGCTCGACGAACTGCTCCATCTGCACGCCCACCGACCCCGACAAGGGGGCCAGGACGACCTTGCCCGCCGCCAGCCCCGAACCGGCCAGGCAGCACAGGAGGGACAGGCCCAGCACGGAAGCCCACACGAAACGAAACGGCGATACAGACACCGGGCCCCTCCCCCCCGGCCCCTTCCCCTTCGGAACGCGGCAAAACGGCCTTGAAGTTCTCATGGACAGCCTCCTGACCTCGGTTCTTTATCGATCATCCCGAAAATCAAATTACATGGGGCTGTGCCCCATACCCCCGCGCCGCCATACGAAACAGCGGCGGCCCCGGCAAATTTCCTCCCCCAAACAGGCAAGCTGGGGTACCACCGGGGGCTTCCTGAATCAGATCGGCGTTTCCTTTTCCCTTACGGAAAACCCCAGGGCCAGAGCCTCGTCCAAGTGCGAGACCGGGACGATCTCCAGCCCTCCCGCACGCTCGGCACGCTCGCGCGAGCTGACGACGGCGCAGGAGAACCCCAGCCGTGCGGCCTCCCGAAGCCGGACCCCCAGGCGCGTCACGGGGCGCACCTCCCCCGCCAGCCCCACCTCGCCCAGCCAGCAAGACCCCGTCCGGAGCGGCGCGTCCCTCAGGGCCGAGGCCAGGGCGGCGCAGGCCGCCAGGTCCGCCGAGGGGTCCTGGATGGAAAGCCCGCCCGCCACGTTCATGTAGAGGTCGTGCCCGCTGCAGGGCAGCCCGCAGCGCTTCTCCACGACGGCCGTCAGAAGCTGGAAGCGGTTCAGCTCGATGCCCCGCGCCGTGCGCCGCGGGTAGGGAAACACCGTGGGGCCCGCCAGGGTCTGGAGCTCGGCGGCCAGGGGGGTCGTCCCCTCCAGCGCGATGGTCATGGCGACGCCGGAGACCGCCGTGTCCGAGCGGTTCCAATAGAGTCCGCTCTTGTCCTCTATGGCCGTCAGGCCGTCCTCCCGCATCTCGAAGACGCCCAGCTCGTCCGTGCTGCCGTAGCGGTTCTTGGCCGCGCGCAGCATCCGGTAGGACGAGTACCCCTCCCCGGAGAAGATCAGCACCGTGTCCACCATGTGCTCCAGCAGCATGGGCCCCGCCAGCCGGCCGTCCTTGGTGATGTGCCCCACGAGCACCGCCGGCACGCGGTCCGCCCGGGCGGCGTCCACCAGCCTCTGGGCAACGGCCCGCACCTGATTGGGCGTCCCGGGCCACCCCGCCTCCCCCTCGGCCCTCATGGCCTGGACGCTGTCCAGCACGACGAAGGAGGCGTCCTTCATGTTTTGAAGCGCACCCTCCAGCTCGTTGCCGCAGCAGAGCAGCAGCCGGTCCGAGGCCACTCCGAGCCGGGCGGCGCGGAGGGCCACCTGCGCCTCGGATTCCTCGCCCGAGATGTAGAGCACGGAGGCCCCGGACTCCGCGACCCGCCCCGCGGCCTGGAGCAGCAGCGTCGACTTGCCGATGCCCGGCTGGCCGCCGAGCAGGACGACTCCCCCGGGGACCAGTCCGCCGCCCAGCACCCGGTCCAGCTCCCCGATCCCCGTCGAGAGGCGCTGCGGAGGACGGACGTCGACGGCGCTCACCACCCGTGCAGCGGCGCCCCTCGGCTGAGCGGCGGGCCCCGCCTCGGCCTCCAGGGTCCCCCACGCCCCGCAGGACGGGCAGCGCCCCGTTCGCGTGGTCGTCATATGGCCGCAGTCGGCGCACACGTAACGAACCGGTTCGTCCCTTCTCACGAAAAATACCTCCAACCAACGCCCCCACAAAGCCCCATCGGCGGAACGAAGCCGAGAGGGACAAATCACAAGGAAATTTCTGTTCTCCAAGGCTCATTATACCTCCCCCCTTTCGGCGTGAGGATGGGATATAATTGGGATAGATCCTCTTGTACCCCGCCGGCAGGGCGCTATCCTTACGACAAAGTTCGGGGGTTTTCCACAAAGTGAACAAGAATACTCTGGGCGTCCTCTGCGCCGCATCCACGGGCCTCCTGTGGGCCTTGAGCAGCCCGGCCTCGAAACTCCTGGGGGAGAGCGGCGCGGACATGCTTACCGTGGTCTTCTTCCGCTGTCTCCTCACCCCGCTGCCGCTGGGGATCTGGATCCGCCTCTGCGCCCCCTCTCACTTCCGCGTGGGACGGAGGGACCTGGCCGTCCTGTTCCTGATCTCGCCCCTGGCGCCCCTGTGCTCCTACCTGGGTTTTATGCTCTCGGTCGTCTACCTTCCCGTCGCCACGGCACTGGTCGTCCACTACACCACCCCCATCGCCACGGCCATGGGGTCCTCGCTGATGACGGGCGAGAAACCCAGCGTCTACGACCTGTGCGGCGCCTTCATCGTCACGATCGGCGTCGCATGCTCCGTGATGCGCCCCGACTGGACCCTGGACGGCGCGCTCTCCATCCCCGGGATGATCTGGGGCGCGCTGGGCGTCCTCGGCATCGCCTTCCAGACCCTGTGGGGCCGGGCCTCGGTGACGAAGGGGGGCCCGACGGGGATCGGGATCTTCTTCTATACGCACATCTTCGGAGCCGTGTGGGTAGTGCCCATCAAAACCCTGACCTCGGGCTGGGCCGATGTCCCGGCGCTGACGGGGATGCAGATTTCCCTGATCGCCGTCACCATAATCTTCGCCTCCCTCTTGGGGTACAGCACGTTCTACGCCGCGCTCCGTCATATTCCCGCCCCAACGGTCTCGCTCCTGACGTCCGGGGAGATCCCCGCCGCGGTCGTCATGACCTCCCTGGCAACCGATTCCTGGCCGACCTTTCCCTCGGTCGTCGGCTGCGTCCTCATCCTCTTCGCCATCGCTTTGTCCTCGTGGGGGGCGAGGCGAAAGGCGCCGCCTGAGGCCGACGCACGCCAGGCGGCGTGCCCCTGAACAGGCCCGATCCATCGACCGCGTGTGCCCCAGGGGCGACCCGCGCAGTCGTCCCTTGTCAAAACCCCGCGTCCATGGTAGAATCCCCTCCACAATCGAATACCGTTTATCAAGAGCATGGGGAGAGAGTCAGCTCGAAGATCCTGCGCCAACCTGTCCGGTCTTTCCCGGTCAAGGTGGTCCCGCTGACAGCGATAAGTGGAGGATCGCCGCTTTATGCGATAGACCGCCTTGTTCGCAGGGCGGTTTTTTTCATCGATTTTTTCGGAAGGGACGAACGACCATCATGAAGGACTTTTTCCAGCTGCCGGCTCCCAGCTACACGTTCGAGATTTTCCCCCCCAAGGGTTCGACCGACCTGGCGGGGACCTACGCCACGGTGGATGCCCTGGCCAGCCTGACCCCCGACCTGATCAGCGTCACCTACGGCGCGGGCGGGACCAGCCGAGACAACACGCTGGACATCGCCTCGACCATCCAGAACCGGTACGACATCTGCGGGCTGGCCCATCTGACCTGCGTCGGGAGCACGAAGGAGAACATCGCCGGCATTCTGGACGAGCTTCAGGCGAACCACGTCGGCAACATCCTGGCCCTGAGGGGCGACCTGAAGGAGCCCTCCGAGCTCGGGGAGTTCCGGCATGCCTCGGATCTGATCGCCTTCATCCGGAAACGCAGGGGTTTCCGCATCTTCGCCGCCTGCTACCCGGAGAAGCACCTGGAGGCCCCGAGCCCTGAGGAGGACCTGTGCCGCCTGAAGGAGAAGTCGGACCTGGGCGTGGACGCCCTGATCAGTCAGCTCTTTTTCGACAACGACGTTTTCTGCCGCTTCCGGGACCGGGCCCGCGCCCTCGGCGTGACGGTCCCCATCATCGCGGGCATCATGCCGATTACGTCGGCCGCGCAGATCGACAAGATGGTCACGATGTGCGGCGCGACGGTGCCGGACCGCGTCCGTCGCTTCGTCGACGCCTACGGGCACAACAGCCGGGCGATCAAGGAGGCGGGCATCGCCTACGCGACGGAGCAGATCGTCGACCTCCTGGCCCGGGGCGTCGACGGAATCCACCTTTACACCATGAACCAGGCGGACGTCATCCGGCACATCGACGAGAACATCCGTGGGATACTCTACTCCATGAGGGTGAAAAAGGACTGACCGCGGCGATGCAGGCGACCCCGACCATGGTGGACGACGCCCTGCGCTTCATGGGCGTCCCCAAAGAGGCCCGGAGCGGCGAAATGGCCGAGAGGGCCTATCGGACCTTCGAGCTGCTGGAGGGTTTCATCAGGCCCCGCCGCGTCTGGGGGCGTTTTTCCGTCCTGGCCGACGATCGGGGCATCCGGCTGGACGAGGCGGTTCGGATCGAGAGCGGGAGCCTGGCGCGGCTGATGGCCCATTCCCGGGAGTGCTGGGTCATGGCCGTGACCCTGGGGCCCGAGGTGGACCGCAGGATCCTGCTGGCTCAGAAACAGGACATGCTGGACGGGATGGCCCTGGACGCCTGTGCCTCGGTGCGCGCCGACGTCCTCTGCGACGAGGTCGAGGGGGAAATCTTTCGGGAGCTCCGCGAGGGGGAACACCCGACGATGCGATTCAGCCCCGGCTACGGCGACGCGCCCCTGACCGCATCCGCGGACCTCATCGCGCTCCTGGACGCGACGCGGCGCATCGGCCTGGCCATGACGCGCTCGTACATGATGACCCCGATAAAATCCGTCACCGCGCTTATCGGGATCTCGGACCAGAACGAGGACCGCACCCGGGACTGCTCCCGCTGTTCGGCCGGGCCGGACTGTCCGTATCGAAAGAGAGGGGAAAGCTGTGGAGGATAGAAGGAGAAAGAGGCTTGGACAGGACGTCCTGTTCTTCGACGGGGGCATGGGGACGATGCTTCAGGCGCGCGGGCTCCGGCTCCGGGAGCTGCCCGAGGTCCTGAACCTCACCCATCCGGACCTGATCGGCTCCATCCACAGGGACTACCTGGAGGCCGGGGCCGATTTCGTCACGACCAATACGTTTGGGGCCAACCGCTGGAAGCTGGAGGGCTCCGGACACACCGTCGCGGAGGCGGTATCCGCCGCCGTGCGGGTCGCCCGTTCCGCAGCGGACGCCTTCGGGGCCCGGGTGGCCCTGGACATCGGGCCCAGCGGCAAGGTGCTGGCTCCCCTAGGGGACGCCGCGTTCGAGGACGTCTACGAGGCGGTCGCCGAACAGGTCAGGGCCGGCGCCGAGGGCTGCGACGCCGTGCTTCTGGAGACCTTCACCGACCTCTACGAGCTCAAGGCGTCGCTCCTGGCCGTGAAGGACCACTGCACCCTGCCCGTGTTCGCCACCATGAGCTTCGAGGAGGGAGGGCGCACCTTCTTCGGCGCGGGGATCGATTCCATGGTGATGACGCTCGAGGGGCTGGGAGTCGCGGCCCTCGGGGTCAACTGCTCGCTCGGGCCCGTACAGCTGGAGCCCATCGTCGAGGCGATCTGCGCCCGCGCCCACATTCCCGTGATGGTCCAGCCCAACGCGGGCCTGCCGGTGATGCGGGGCGGCGCCTCCTCCTACGACGTGACGCCCGACCAGTTTGCGGACGTCATGTCCCGATTCGCCGGCATGGGGGCCGCCGTCCTGGGCGGCTGCTGCGGCACGAACCCGGAGTACATCGCAAAAACCGTACAGGCCGTCTCCCACAGGACGAGGACGGTCGTCCCCCGCTCCGTCCCCGGGACGACCGGGATCTGTACCCCGGCGAGGGCCGTGGTATTCGACGGCGACTTCACGATCATCGGCGAGCGCCTGAACCCCACGGGGAAGAAGGCCCTCCAGGCCGCGCTGCGCGCCGGGGACATGGACTACGTGCTGAAGGAGGCCCTGAAACAGCAGGATCAGGGGGCCCACGTCCTGGACGTGAACGTGGGCCTGCCGGACATTGACGAGCCCGCCCTTCTGAGCCGGGCCGTCATGGAGATTCAGGGCATCATCGACCTTCCGCTCCAGCTCGACTCCGCCAGCGCGAGGGCCCTGGAGGCTGCGGCGCGCATCTACAACGGCAAGCCCCTGATCAACTCGGTGAACGGCAAGGAGGCGAGCCTGCGCACCGTCCTGCCGATCGTCAGGAAGTACGGGGCCTGCGTCCTGGGCCTGACGCTCGACGACTCCGGCATCCCCGAGTCCGCGGAGGCCCGGCTCGCCGTGGCGCGGCGCATCGTCGAGGAGGCCGAACGGATCGGCATCCCCCGGCACGACGTCCTGATCGACTGCCTGACGCTCACCGCCTCGGCCCAGCAGGACCTGGTTCGCGAGACCCTGAAGGCCGTGCGGCTGGTCCGGGAGGAGCTGGGCGTCCGCACCGTACTGGGGCTCAGCAACGTCTCCTTCGGACTGCCCCGGCGCCCGCTGGTGAACCGAACCATGTTCGCGGCGGCCCTGATGCAGGGACTGGACGCGGCCATCATCAACCCCGGCGACACCGGGATGCGCGAGACCCTGGCCGCGTGGCGCCTCCTGATCGGAACGGACCGGAACGCGCAGGACTACATCGCCTACTGCGAGGCGCATCCGGAGAGCGCACCCGCCCCCTCCCGGCAGGCTGCCGGTGCCGGGGCGGCAGCGGACGCGCCGAATACCCCCACGGCCTCTCAGGGGGACCTGGCGTCCGCCATCGCGCGGGGGCTGAAGGAGGAGGCCGCGGAGCGGACGCGGGAGCTCCTGGACGCCCTGCCCCCGCTCGATGTCGTCGAGAAGCACATCGTCCCGGCGCTCGACGCCGTGGGGAGGGACTACGAGGCCAAGCGGCTTTTCCTCCCTCAGCTCATCAAGTCCGCCGAGGCCGCGAAGGCCGCCTTCGAGTGCCTGAGGGAGAGGCTGGCCTCCGGGCCGAAGGGCGGGGACGAGGCCCCCGGCGAGCCCATCGCACTGGCGACGGTGTACGGAGACGTCCACGATATCGGCAAGAACATCGTGAAGGTTATCCTGGAGAACTATAACTTCCGGGTTCTGGACCTGGGCAAGGACGTGCCCCCCGAGCGGATCGTCGCCGAGGTCAAGCGGAACGGCATCCGCATCGTGGGGCTGAGCGCCCTGATGACGACGACCGTCGCCAGCATGAAGGAGACCATCGAGAACCTGAGGCGGGAGTGCCCGGAGGTGAAGGTGATCGTGGGCGGCGCCGTCCTGACCCCCGACCTGGCCCGATACGTGGACGCGGACCACTACGCCCGCGACGCCATGGAGGCCGTGCGGATCGCGACACAGATCAGCTCGGACCTGAAGACGGCCTGACGGGCCGTGGTTCTGCCCTGCGTCCTTTTACATAAAGCGGAATCATAGGGAAGCGCTGATTGAATCAGCGCTTCCGCTTTCATAGATGAGAGGAGATGTCGCCCCATGACTGCTTCCGATTCCCTGCCTCGCCATCTGACACAGGGAATGCCGCAACTTCTCAACGACGTCCTGTTGAACTATGTCCACGACAGCGTGACCATCACGGACGGGCGCGGTATATTGCTCAACGTCAGCGCTTCCTGCGAGGAAAATTTCGGATTCGACGCCAGGGACTATATCGGCAAACCCATCGAACTTCTCGTGCAAAAGGGGATCTTCTCTCCCTGCATCACGCTCATGGTATTGGAACAGGGGAAAAAAGTGACGGGCAGGCAGCCCAACAAACAGGGAATCCAGCTTTTTGTCACGGGTATCCCCATACATGACGAAAAGGGAGCCATTGTCTATGTCGTCTCCTTTTCCTCCTGGGACATTCAATCGATGGAGGAGCTGGAGGAAAAGTATCTGCGCATCAGAAGGGATTTATGCCGTTGCTCCAGCGAGAACAGGGCCCTGCGCTCAAAACTCGTCGAGCTTTACCCTGTCGTCGCGGAGAGCCGCGCCATGAAAAAGCTCTGTGAGATCGTACAGCGCATCGCTCCCTACACGGTTCCCGTTTTAATCACCGGCGAATCGGGGGTGGGAAAGAGCTATCTGGCCAGGATCCTGCACAAGGAAAGCCTCCGCCGCACCGGCCCTTTCATCGAGATCAACTGCCGCACCATCCCCGGACGCATCCTGGAGACGGAGCTTTTTGGGGACCCGGGATACGGCGCCGAAAAAGATTGGGAAGAGGCCAGGATGAGCGCCCTGGAACTTGCCGAATCGGGGACGCTTTTTATCAGTGAAGTGGACAATCTTCCCCTCGATCTTCAGCTGCGGCTGGTAACGCTTTTCAAACAAACGCGCGACCCGTCCTCCTCCAGGGATGCGGAGGGGGCCAGCGATCTTGACGTACGCCTCATCGCCTCCTCTCAAAAGGATCTGAAGCAAATGGTTCAGGATGGCGAGTTCCGAGAGGAGCTGTTCTACCTTCTCAACACCATTCCCCTGGAAATTCCCCCCCTTCGCGAACGTCCGGATGACACCCTGGCGCTGATACTCCACTTTCTGGAGAAGAAGAACAAGGCCCACAAGCTCAACAAACGCTTCACCCAACAGGCGCTGGACATGTTGCTGGACTACAATTGGCCCGGAAACATACGGGAAATAGAAAGCGTCATCGAACGCGTGCTCCTGACGAGCCCCGACACGGTGATACAGAGCTCCAATATTCCGGACTTCATCGCCTCGTACGCCCGGAACCTGAACGACAAGGACTTCAATCTGAAGAACGCTCTGGAGTTCTACGAGAAAAGGATCATTCTGCAGGCCTTCGAGCAATATAAAACGACGACGGCCACGGCACGCGCCCTGGGAATCAGCCAGCCCTCCGTTGTGAGGAAGCTGAAAAAATACAACACGAACAAGGGTAAGAAGAGGTAGTCTCCAAGCTTTCTTTGAAGCGAACATCCCCAGGGGGTCATAAGGAAACGAGCCCCTGGGGATGCCGTTCTGGAGATTCAGAGATTTAGAGATTACTTTCCCTCGATGGCCGCCATCTCCTGACGAAACTCCTGAAGGAGCTCCTTGGCGAACTCCGGATTCCGGGAGAGCTCAAAGTATTTTCCGTCCGCCTTCTTTGCGATCTCACGAAAGGCGTTGAATTCCTCCTGCGTGAGCTCCACCAGAGATTGATCCTTTTTGAAGGCCTTGACCATCATATCCAGCCTCTGTGCGTTCATCTCCTTTTGGACCTTGTTCACGTAAGGATAAGCCTCGGCGGCGCTTTCCACGACGATCTTTTTGATGTCCTCCGGGAGCCCATTGAAGAAGTTCAGGTTCGCCAGATGCTGCATGACGAAGATATTGTGCTTGGACGCAATCAGGCATTTCTGTACGTCCATGTATTTCATCTCCTGGATAACGTAGGGAGGGTTCTCCTGGCCATCGATGATGTGCAGCTGGTGACCGCTGTAGACCTCGTTGAAGGATACGGCCGTGGGACTGGCTCCATAGGCCTTGTAGATCTCCAACAAGAGCTCCGAGGGCATCACGCGAAACTTGACGCCTTCGAAATCCTCCGGCTTGCGAAGCGGCTTGTTGGCCGTCCAGTACATGGCGCCCTCGCTGAAAAAGCTCAGGACCTTGACGCCCTTGCTCTCGTAGATGGAGTTGAGCTTTTCGTTCAAAGAGCGGCTCGTTGCCAAAAAGCGCTCGTTCTTGTCCTCGTCGCTCGAAA
>NZ_CALIAA010000085.1 GCF_938040765.1 uncultured Fretibacterium sp. | reverse complement strand
GAAGAATCCAGGCGACCGACTCGGCCGGTGAGGAAACCACGTGCTCGATGCAGCACGCCCCGTCCTCTGGACGCTTGGGCACCCCTCGCGTTGCTCGCCTGCTTATCGCTGCGCTTGCCGGTCGTACGTTTATGGCGGTCTGCCCATGCGGGACTCCGGCCCGCCCGTTCCGAAAAGCTTTGCCGGGCCACCCCACAATCAGCGCTTCCCTAAAGGCGCCTCAGATAGTTCATCGGGTCCTTCGCCGTGCCTCCCTGCCTCACCTCGAAATGCAGGCTGTACTCGCCGGAGGTGCCCGTATTGCCCACCGTCCCCAGGAGCGACCCCATACGGACGGCGTCCCCCTCGCTCACCGAGGTCCTGTCCAGGTGCGCGTAGACCGTGGTGAGGTTGTCGCCATGATTCACGATCACGACTTGGCCGAACCCCCGAAGCCACCCACTGAACAGGACCTCCCCGGGACCGGCGGCCTTTACGGGAGCCCCCGCCGCTGCCCGGATGTCGATGCCGGAGTTGAAGACCTTCGTCCTGAAGACGGGGTGATTCCTCGAACCGAAGAGAGTGATCACGGGCCCCCGGATAGGCCATTCCAGCCGCGCTCCCCTGGCGAGATAGGTGTAGTCCTGCTGCTTCGGCTCCGGTCCCCGGGGGGGCTCCTCCTGTCGAGGCGCTGAAGGCGTCGGGGACGTCGGAGGCGTTTTCCCCGGGAGGTCCGGCGTACGCGGCCGGCCGCCCTCCGATTGCCGTCGGTGCAGCAGGTCGATTATCTTCTGGCCGACCTCCCGCTGCGCGGCCTCCATCTCGCGGGCGGCCTCCTCGGCCTTTCGACGCTGCAGCAGAACCTCCTGAAGCAACGCGTTCGCCTGAGTGATCGCAGCATTGTGCCTGACGCGTTCCTCCTTCAGTTCCTCCGACTGGCGCGCCAGCTGAATCCTGTTCTTCTCCAGGTTGACCTTCGCCCCTTCCAGCTCCCTTATCTTTCCGCTCAGCTCCTCCAGGATCACCCGATCCTGCCGGGACAGGCGGTCCAGCATGTAGGACATGATCACGGCCTCGTGAGTGTCCTCGGTGGAAAGCAGAAGGTTCAGCTCCGCACGGGCATCGTATTTGTATATGTCGAGGAGGCGGATGTGGAGCGCTTCGACCAGGTTTTTCATGGACTGATCGATCCGGGCGACCTTCTCGTTCAGCTCGCGTGCCGAGTCCTGCAGCCGTTTGGACTGGAGTTCCAGAAGCTCGATCCGGGCCCCCGACATCTGCGCCTGCTGGCGCAGCTTCGTGATCCGCCCCAGCAGGCCCTTCGCCTCCTGCGCCTTTTTTCTTGCCGTTTCGTTGTACTGGTCGATCTGACGGCCCAGGCTCTGCCGTGCACGTTCCCGGATGGCGATCAGCGCATCCAGGTTCTCCCCATTCTCCGCGTCCGTCGCGGGCGCGGACCAAGCTGCATGAACGGGGCCAAGAGCCCCCCCCCACAGGAGAAGGACCGCAGCCAGACAAACATATCGTGCCTTTGCAACGCGCGTCAAGGAACCGATTCCTCCATTGCGGGACCTCTATCGTTTGAGATAATCCAGAGGGTTCTTGACGGCGCTGCCCACCCGGACCTCGAAGTGCAGGTGATAGCCCGTCGCGGTCCCCGTCCTGCCGACCCTTCCGATGACGCTCCCGGCCCCCACGACCTGCCCCTCCCGCACGGAGGAGGAGGAGAGGTGCGCGTAGACGGTGGAATAACTGCGTCCATGATCCAGGATCACGACCTGCCCGTAGCCGCGCAGCCATCCGTCGAACAGGACCTCGCCGGCGGCGGCGGCCCTGACGAGGGTGCCGGAGGGGGCCGCGATGTCGATCCCGGAATGGAAGGCCCTCGTCTTGAATATGGGGTGGATGCGCTGACCGAAGGGGCTGGATATCGGTCCCCGGAGAGGCCAGTCGAACATCGACCCCCGGCCGCGGCCCGCGAGGTAATCCACCCCTCCGCCCCTTCCTCCCCGGCCCTGCAGAGACTGGGCCTCCCGCTCCTTCTTTCGGCGCATCAGGGTCAGAATGGTGTGCCCCACCGCCTTCTGCGCCTCCTCCATCTCCCGCGCGGCCTTCTCGGCCAAGGCCTTCTGCTTGCGGATGTCCCCGATGAAGCTGTTCGTCTGCTGGATCGTGCCCCTGTAGCGCACCTTCTGTGCATTCAGGGCCTCGCTCTGCTTCGCAAGGCGGGACCGGTGGTCGTCCATGGTCCTGCGGGAAAGCGCCATCTCCTGCATGCGATCCTGAAGCTGGGCCAGAAGGATCTCGTCGTTCCGGGCCAGCATCTTCATGAGATGAATGGACTCGAGGGCCTCGAAAGTGTTCCGGGAGGAGAAAAAGAGGTTCAGCTCCTCGGTCGCCCCGTATTTGTACAAGTCGATAATCCGGTTCCGCAGCCGGTCGATGAGCTCGTCCACCTTGACCTGCTCCCTCGCCATCTCCGCGTTCAAAAAGGCGATATCCTCCTGGACCCGGTTTCTCTGCAGCTCCAGCACGGACAGTTCCTGGCCGGCGACGGCCTCGTTCTGCTGCAGTTGATCGATGCGTCCCAGAAGCGACTCGACCTTGGTGTTCAGGTTCTTGATCCGGGTATGATAGTCGCCGATGCGCTCCTCCAGCTTCTTGCGTTTCTGTTCCTCGGCGGCGATCCGCGCGTCGATCTCCGAAACGCCCGACGCACGGGCCGGGAGGGGGACGCCGGCCATCCCCGCCGTCAGCAGAACCCCAAGGAGCAGACGCGTCCATGCACGCAAGGGATCGTCCTCGGGCCTACTCGGGACTTGTGGCCGAGTGCATGAAGCGGGCCACGACGATACAGCTGCAAACCCAGCCCAGCGTCGCCCCGAACCCGGTCAGGAGGATGCAGAAACGCCCGATGAGCCTGGAGTCGCTCGCCAGGGTGAGGAAGGGAAGGTTCTCCTGCAGGATGCGGATGCCGGGCAGATAGGTCGCTACGATCCCCGTCACGGCGATCAGGGCCCCCAGCAGCACCAGAAACGTCCCCTCGAGGACGAAGGGCGTCGCGATGTAGCTTCGGGTCGCTCCCACGAGATACATGATGGAGATCTCCTCCCGGCGCGAGTAGAGGGAGATGTGAATGGTGTTGTAGACCACCAGGGACGTGACGACGACGGACAGGGCAAACACCAGGAGCGCGATGCGGGCAGCCACGCGGGAAAGGGCCGAGACCCTCTGCACGACCATGCCGGCATAGACCACGTCGTCGACGTCCGGCATGGACATGAGGGTTCGGACGAGGGGCTCGACGTCCCTGGCGCTTCGGACCCGGACCTTGAAATTCCAGGGAATGGGGTTCGCCCCCATCAGGTCCAGAGCCCGGGACTGGCTCCCCATCTTCATCTGAAGCCTCGCCAGGGACTCGTCGGGGGAGAAGGCCTGGAGATCCGCCACGGAGGGCATCGCTCGGATGCTCTCCGCGACGCGCTCCACCTCGCTGCCCTTCTTCAGGAACACCTGGACGACGAGCTCGCTCTCCAGCTGCGACAGAAAGGTCCTGATGTTGAAGGAGAAGAGGGTCGTCAGCCCCAGGATCCAAAGCATGACGGAGGCCGTGATGAGGGTGAGCAGCCCCAGGACCCAATGATGGATGAGCAGCCGCCCCATATCCCTCAGGATATACTTAAAAGTCGTCATTCAGATGGTACCTCCCCGCCTTTTCGTCGCGAACCAGCTTGCCGGCGTCAAGCTCGATCACCCGCTGGCGGCAAGAGTCCACGATGTACTGATTGTGGGTGGACATGACGACCGTCACCCCGGCCGCGTTGATGGCGAAAAGAATCTTCATCACGTCGGCGGCCGTGCGGAAGTCCAGGTTTCCCGTCGGCTCGTCCGCGATGAAAAGCGAGGGCGAGTTGGCCAGGGCGCGGGCGATCGCCACGCGCTGCTGCTCCCCGCCCGAGAGCTGAGTGGGCTTCATGTAGCGGCGGCGCCACAGCCCCACCTGTTCGATGACCTTGTTGGCCCGATGCGCCACCATCTTGCTGGGGACGGCCATGGCCTCCATGACGAAGGCCACGTTCTCGTACACGGTCAGATGCGGGATCAGCTTGAAATCCTGTGCCACCAGCCCGACATCCCTTCTGTAGTAGGGGATGTCCGCCGTCCGCATCTTGCGCAGATTGCTGTCGTTGACGAACAGGTTTCCCCGCGTGGGCAGGAGCTCCCGCGTGATCAGGCGCAGCAGCGTCGACTTCCCGGACCCCGTGGCCCCGATGATGTAGACGAATTCCCCCTTTTCGATAGTGAAATTCACATCCCTCAGGGCGACGATATCGGGCTCGAAAATCTTGAATACGCCCGAGAAATTGATCTTCATTACGACAAATCCCCTTTTCGCTTCGCTGTCTGGGTCCCGGCGCTACCGTCTTCGTCGAGTCCAAGCCAAAACTGCGGCACTGACGATCTGTGCCGCGGTCAGACCATAGTATTCCTTCAGGTCCTGAGGCGCTCCGCTCTGCCCGAAGCCGATCTCGACCGCCACGGGCTGCACGGGGACCGGATACTCCCTCGCCGCGAGGCCGGCCACCACCTCGAAAAGCCCGCCGGGCAGAAAATGTTCCTCCGCCGTAACGCAGCACCCGGTGCGCTGGATGGAGGAGAGCAGTTGGCGCGCCGGAAAGGGGGCCAGGCTGTAGCAGTCGATGACCTCCGCCCCGATATCCTGCCGGGCCAGTATATCGGCGGCCCTCAGGGCTTCGTGGACCATGATACCACACGCACAGAGGGTGATGTCCGCCCCCCGGCGCAAAACGCGCATTCCGCCGAGGCGCATCCGCACGTCCTCCTCGGAGGAAACGTTCGGGGACGTCCTCTCCGATCCGGACACGACGCTTCCCAGCCTGACATAGGCGGGCCCCCCCCTCCCGACGGCCTCGCGCAGAAGCGCCGCCGCCGAGTCGACGTCCGACGGAACGAGGACCTTCATATTGGGAAGGGAACGCATCAAGGCGATATCCTCGAACATCTGCCTCGCGCCGCCGGTATATCCGGAGCCGAAGCCCGCATCGCACCCCACCAGGCAGACGGGCAGGGAGGGAAGCGCGACCGCGGAACGAATCTGGTCGTAGGCGCGCCCGGCCAGGAACGAGGCGCAGGACGCGACAACGACCTTCCTCCCCCCGCAGGCCATCCCCGCCGCCGCCAGCACCAGCCCCTGTTCCGCCAGCCCGGCGGCATGGGGGAGCCCGGCGTCCGGAGCCGATGCCCCCTCCCCCAGGACGACGAGCCCGGAGAACTCCTCCCCCCTCCCGTCAAACGCCTCGCGCAGAAGCGCACTGCAATCCATGGTCCCTCTGACCTCGACGTTCGTCATGACGGCACATCCTCGAGGCCCCGTATCAGGAGCTCCGTGACCTGGTTGTCCAAAACGCTCGCGTCGTCCAGCGGACACTCCAGAAGGGACGGAAGGCCCCTGCCGTGAACCGTCCTCGCCAGGAGAACCCCGAACCGCCCATCCGAACCCGAAAGGGATGACCGGGCCTCCTCGAGGGACGCATAATCGTGCCCATCCGCACGGGCGACGCGGCACCCCATGGCGGAGAGCCGGTCTGCAGCCCAATCGAATCCCCTCGGAGTCCCGCGGCCACAAGAGGACGCCTCCGGGCATTCCACGATCAGGGTCAGATTTTCCGGAGCACGGGCAGCAGCCAGGTCCAGGGCCTCCCAGGTCGCCCCCATCATCAGCTCCTCCGCCCCCATCAGACAAAAAACCCTCACGGTGGGCCGACTGTCCTTCAGGGCCAGGGCAAGCCCCAGGGCGATCCCGGCCCCCATCCCCGGGGCGCCGCAGGATACGTCGACGCCGGGAGTCCTCGGGCGATCGGGGGCCGCCTGAAGCAGGCTGCCCAGGCGGGCATAGCTCCAAAGCTCCTCGCGTCCGAAAAAAACGCGCTCCGCAAGCACGGCGTACAGCGCCGGGGTCGCCGATACCCGGCTGAGGACGAAGCGGTCCCGACCGTCCTCGTCCGGCTCTCCGGGGGCGGTACGCAGGACCGCCCCATAAAGCCAGACCAGAAGCTCGACCGCGGAGAAGGAGGAGAACAGGCTCCCCGCACTTGCGGCCCTGAGCATGCCGACGATGTCACGGCGCACCACGAGGGCGCGTTCCTGCAAAGTTTTCAACGACACGGGGTCCAAGAGACACCCCTCCCCTTTCCCATGGGCCCGCGGCCCCGAATGGCCCACCCCTTCCGGAGAGCACGGGCTCCGTTTTCAACAGATACGCGCAAAAAATTCTACAACCGGGAGCCCCGATGGAAAAGCCTCGACGGAAAAAGCCCCCGGCATCCGAACGGATGCCCGGGGGCAGAATTTGCCGA
>NZ_CALIAA010000084.1 GCF_938040765.1 uncultured Fretibacterium sp. | reverse complement strand
TCCCACCTTCTCACTGTGGCGGAAGGTTCGGGATTCGATCGACGAGATACTGAAGGCGACGACTTTGGAGGACCTCGTTCGGAACAGGACGCTTTTTCAGGATGAGGGGGAGGAATTTTGAGCCCCCACGATGTTTCGGAATTTTATCTCTGCCCTGAGGGCATTTGAGGAAATGGCTTGAGCCACGTTCGACTAGGGGGGACGACGATGCAAAGCGCATATCTCGATTACGCGGCGACGACGCCGACGGATCCCGAGGTGCTGGCGGCAATGATGCCCTATTTTACGGAGGTCTTCGGCAATCCTTCGTCCGTTTATTCCTTTGCCGTGAAGAGCCGCAAGGCGATCGATACGGCACGCGGCCAGGTGGCCCAAGCCCTGAATGCCGGTCCCGACGAAATCTTTTTTACCGGCAGCGGGACCGAGGCGGACAACTGGGCGCTGAAGGGAACCATGGAGCGCCTGCGAAGCAAGGGAGACCACCTGATTACGACGAAGATCGAACACCACGCCATCCTCCACACGGCGGAATACCTGGAGAAGGTGGAGGGGGTCCGCGTGACCTACCTGCCCGTCGACCCCGACGGGCGCGTCCGCATGGAGGACCTGGAGGCCGCGATGACGGACAAAACCGTTCTGGTCTCCGTGATGTTTGCCAACAATGAAGTGGGGACCATCCAGCCCATCGGAGAGATCGGTGCGCTTTGCCGACAGCGGGGCGTCCTGTTCCATACGGATGCCGTGCAGGCGGCGGCCCAGCTGGATATCGACGTCAAGGCCCTGAACATCGACATGCTGTCCCTGTCCGCGCACAAGATGTATGGCCCCAAGGGAGTGGGGGCCTTCTACCTGCGCAAGGGGCTGCGGCTCGAGAACTTCGTCCATGGCGGCGGTCAGGAGAAGGGACGGCGTGCCAGCACCGAGAACCTGGCGGGCATCGTGGGCCTCGGTGCCGCCATCGAGAGGCTGAAAGCGCGCCTGCCCGAGGAAAAGGCGCGCCTCTGCGCCCTTCGGGACCGGCTGATCGACGGCGTCCTGAGCAGGATCCCCGACGCCAAACTGAATGGAGCACGGGGTGACGGGCGGCTGCCCAACAACACGAACTTCAGCTTCATCGGCATAGAGGGGGAGACCCTCCTTTTGGATCTGGACTCGAAGGGGATATCGGCCTCGACGGGCAGCGCCTGTTCCTCGGGGTCGCTCGAGCCCTCCCACGTGCTTCTGGCTATGGGGCTGTCCCATGAGATGGCGCACGGTTCCCTCCGCATGACGCTGGGGCGCGGAACCACCGAGGAGCAGATCGATTACGTTCTGGACGTGCTTCCGGAGATCGTGGCCCGGCGGCGGTCCATGTCGCCGCTTTGGGAGGACTTCCTGAAGCGCCGCGGAGGAAAGTAGCGGCGGCTCGCCTTCTGCCGGTAAAAGGCGGGAGGCGCGCTCGACGAAAGATATATTTCGGGGGTGGACGAAGTGGCACTGGATTACAGCGAGAAGGTCATGGAGCATTTCAGCAACCCGCGCAACGTGGGAGAGATAGAGAATGCCGATGGGGTCGGCGAGGCCGGAAACCCCAGGTGCGGGGATATAATGAAAATTTATCTGAAGGTCAAGGACAACGTCATCGAGGACGTCAAGTTCAAGACCTTCGGATGCGCGTCGGCTATCGCGTCGTCGAGCATGGCGACTGAGCTCATCAAGGGAAAGACGATCGACGAGGCTTGGAACCTGACGAACAGTGCCGTCGCCGAGGCGCTCGACGGTCTGCCGCCCATCAAGATGCACTGTTCCGTTCTGGCGGAGGAGGCCATCCATACGGCGCTCAACGACTACCGCGCCAAACATGGGATGGAGGTCATCCCCATGAAGCAGTATGACCATGACCACGACCACGCCGTGGTGTGAGGCATAACGGATCGTTCCGTTCGTTCACGCCCCGATCTGCGGGGAGATCGGCTCCTTTCCACCCCGTCGAGGGGCCGGGAGGATCCGTCCGTCGGATCGGGGGGAAGTGACGGATGTCGTTGCGGCTCCTGCTTTTTTGAAAAACGGACGCCGTTTATTGACAAGATCGGGTCTGGCGTATAAAATACTGCTCGTTGTTGCAACGGGGCTGTAGCGCAGCTGGGAGCGCGCTTCCCTCGCACGGAAGAGGTCGGGAGTTCGAATCTCCTCAGCTCCACCATTATTTTTCGGGGCGTGGCGCAGTCTGGTCAGCGCACCTGCTTTGGGAGCAGGGGGTCGAAGGTTCAAATCCTTTCGCCCCGACCAGCGCAGACCTAAAGTGTGTCGACGCGGGAATAGCTCAGTTGGCTAGAGCGATGGCCTTCCAAGCCGTAGGTCGCGGGTTCGAATCCCGTTTCCCGCTCCATTACGAACGAGACGCGCTTGTAGCTCAGCTGGATAGAGCAACGGCCTTCTAAGCCGTAGGTCGCGGGTTCGAATCCTGCCGGGCGCGCCAAGAGTTGAAAATGGTGAGCGTAGTTCAATTGGTTAGAGCACCGGATTGTGGTTCCGGGGGTTGGGGGTTCAAGTCCCCTCGCTCACCCCATAGGAAAATACGCGCTCGTAGCTCAGTTGGATAGAGCGACGGACTTCGGATCCGTAGGTCGCGGGTTCGAATCCTGCCGGGCGCGCCAAAGAGAAACGGACTGTTAGCTCAGTTGGTAGAGCAGCTGACTCTTAATCAGCGGGTCGTGGGTTCGAGTCCCTCACAGTCCACCATTTCCTTTTTTAAGAACGTCCAAAATCGTCCAAAAAGCCCGCTGCCAAGCGG
>NZ_CALIAA010000083.1 GCF_938040765.1 uncultured Fretibacterium sp. | reverse complement strand
CCGTGTTGAATATCTCAGGCTTACCCCGCCTCAATGCCGCCTCCAGCGCCCTCACGCAGAATTCGCTGTCCTGGCTGTTCGACAACTCCCACGACAGCACATAACGGCTGTGCCAGTCCATTACCGCCGCCAGGTACATGTACCCCTGCCTCAGAGGAATATACTTAATATCCGTGCTCCATACATGGAACACGCGAGCGGAACGCCGCAGGCCGCTCCCTTCATTCGTCTATCCTTCTTTGCCGTTGAAGCAACGCAAATCCGGATAGCCGCTCAACAACTCAGCGACTATTTCCACTTCAAGTGATTTTTGTCGGGTAAAAAACGTAAAACCGAAATGATGATGCGGAGCGATAAGCATCTTATGAGTCGGCGCAAATAAACATAAATCCGAAATTCCTCTGAAAGCTCCTTCTACGATCATCTCCAGCGGCCCGGTGTCATCTTCGATGTTCGTTTTTATACCGGAGCGCTCATTCTTTCGAACATTGTTTTTCCGCAAAAAAGCATAGATTTCCTCGTAAATATCATTATGCTCCACATCATCGGATGAAAACGGGCTGTATCGGTAACATGGCGCTATAATCAACTCTTGAATATTTTTGAAATGGAGATATTCAAGTAGAAAGTCGATCGTTTCCTGCATATCCCTATAAAACTGCCGTCTTGTTCCATGGAAGTCTGCGGTGCCGTCATCGTAGCTTCCATCTTCATATACCTTTATTCCATAAAAGCCGTCATAACCATGGTTCCAATTATGAACATGATACACTCTAAAAGCGGGTGTATTCTCAATTTCGTCGAGATCGAGCCCTATGCCGCATTGGCGCAAAGCCTTATTCAATTCATTGAGACGAATCTTTTCCATAAGCTGATGCGAGCCTCCAAAGATATTTCCATCCGCACCTGCATTGATATGCCCAGACCCTCTCGGTGGTTTCATATTGCCCGTTGCATTTGGCTCGACAATCTAGCCTCCGATTGAAAGATGAGATCAGGCAAAGGTCACGACGGTGACCCCATAACCTCCCTCTCCCGCACCGCCCAGGCGGTAGTCCTTGACGTACTTGAGGCGCGCGCAGAGTGCATGGACCTCCCGGCGCAGGATCCCCTCGCCGCGCCCGTGGATGACGACGACGCTCGCGTGGTGGGCGCGGTAGGCCCGGTCCAGGTAGTTCGCGAGCAGCGGCAGGGCCTCGTCCACGCTCATGCCCCGCAACATGATGGAGGAGGGCACCGTCTCGCGGCCCATCAGGGCGGTGGTGTCCGCGGGCGGCAGGGCCACCTTGGCCTTCCGGTCCGTGGCTACCAGCCGCTCGACCGGGACCTCCAGGTGCATGGGCCCCGCGGCCAGACGCGCCTTGCCGTTCGACACGGATTCGACCAGCCCGACGACCCCGCTGCCGGCCACCTGGACCGTCACCCCGGGCTCGACGACGAAGGACTTCGGCCGGGCCTCGATCTCCCGCTCCTCACGCCTGGCCTGGCGCCGCTCCATTCCCTTCCGGAGCCTGTGAATCTGCTGCCGTCTGTCGTTCAGTTCCCGATGCGCCGCCGTCTTCACCGCCCCCTCCAGGTCCCGGATCATGCCGCGCGAGGTCTCCTCGGCCCGGCTCAACAGGTTCGCGGCGCGGCGGTCCGCCGCCTCCATGATCTTGTCCCTCTGAAAGTCTATCTCCGCCACGCGGTCCCTGTAGAGCTGCTTCAGGCGCTCCGTCTCCCGGACCGCCTCCCGGAACTCGTGCTCCTCACGCTCCAGGGCCGCCCGGCGTTCGTTCAGCTCCCCCATCAGGTCCTCCGCGGAGGCCGCGCGGGCGTCCAGGGCCCCCTGGGCCAGCTTCAGCACGGACTCCGGCATGCCGTAGCGCCGCGCGATCATCAGCGCGTTGCTCTTGCCCGGGACCCCCATCAGCAGGCGGTAGGTCGGGGAGAGGCGCTCGGCGTCGAACTCCATGCTGGCCGTCTCCACCCCGGGGGTCGTCAGGGCGTACTGCTTGATCGGGTTGTGGTGCGTCGTCGCCAGGACCAGGCTGCCCTTCTGCCGGAGCGTCTCCAGAATCGCCACGCCCAGCGCCGCGCCCTCCTGCGGGTCGGTCCCAGCGCCCAGCTCGTCCAGCAGGACGACGGAGGAGCGCGTCGCGGAGCCGAGGATCCCGATGATGTTTCTGAGGTGCGCGCTGAAGGTGGAGAGGTTCTGCTCGATGCTCTGCTCGTCTCCGATATCGGCGTGGAGGGCGTCGAAGTTCCCGACCTCCGAGCCGTCCCGGGCCGGAATGGGGAGCCCCGACCAGGCCATCGCCAGGCACACCCCGGCGGTCTTGAGCACGACCGTCTTGCCCCCCGTGTTGGGCCCCGTGACGACCAGCGTCCCGAAGGAATCGCCGCAGCGGATGTCCACGGGCACGGCGGCCCCCCGGAGCAGCGGGTGCCGGGCCCCGACCAGCCTGAAGGCCCGCTTGCGGGTCAGCTCCGGCATCACCCAGCCCTCGGTGCGCATCAGGGAGTCGGACGCGCAGAAGAGGTCCAGGTCGCCCAGGACGTTCTCCGCATCGACGATCGCCCGCTCCCGCGCGAGGACCCTGCGGGTGAGCTCCAGAAGGATGAGGCGCTCCTCGTCGCGCTCGTCCCGCGTCTTGAGCATCAGCCCGTTGTTGACGGAGGAGAGCATCCGGGGCTCCATGTAGACGGAGTTCCCCGACCCGGAGCGGTCGACGGCCAGACCTGGAAAGCGGTTGATGTACTCCTGGCGCACCAGCAGCAGGAACCTCCCGTCCCGCCAGGCCAGGGAGCGCTCCTGCAGCATGTTCAGAATATGGGGGTCCTCGAGCAGGCGCGCGGCCGTGCGGCGGCCCGAGCGTTTCAGGGCCTCCAGTTCCCCGCGGATCGTCTGGAGCTTGGGCGAGGCGCCGTCGGCCAGGCGTCCGGAGTCCTCGACCACGGCCAGCGCCTCGAGCTCCGGCGAGAAGTCGCGGAGCCTTCCCCGAAGGGCCTCCAGGATGGGAAAGTCCTCCACGGCCCCGGTCAGCTCTCCGCGGACGCGCTTCGCCGCCTCCAGGAGGGCCCGGACCGACAGAAGCTCCTCGCCCGAGAGGATGCCGCTGCGCTTCGCCCCCTCGAAGAGGGGCGATACCGGAGCGAGCGCCGCGTTCCAGGATATCTCCCCGCAGCGGTCGACGAAGTCGATCCAGCCCCGCAGGAGGGCGGCGCGCTTTTCGAGCTGTTCGAGGGTCCTGCAGGGAGAGGCCCCCTCCAGGGCGCGCACGCCGAGCTCCCCCCTCAGCCGCTCCCTGAAGGGCGCGAGGGCCTTATGGAACTCCAGAAGCTCGAGGACGGAGGGAGCTGCAATCATAGCCGGCTCTCAGTTTCCCTCCTTCGCGGGAGCATCGGAGCTGGCCACGTCCCGGGAAGCGACGTCGGACGAGACGAGCGTTTTCTGGACGAACGAGACCCCGAGGTCCGCGGAGACCAGACGGTTCATATCCACCCAGCCGCGGTCGGACAGGAAGGTGATCACGGGCGGCCACACGACCGCAGCTCCCCTCATGGCGTAGCTCTCCCTCAGCCAGTCCGAGGGAAGGATGGGGGAGAAGATGGACACGACGCCGTAGATGAAGAGGATGACGAAAAAGGTGCGCAGGGCGCCCGCGAACGTCCCGAAGAAGTGATCGACCATCGACAGGTTCGCGGCCTGGATCAGCAGGCGCAGGAGATGTCCCAGGAAGGTAAAGAGCAGGGAGACGCCCACGAAGATGACCACGGCGCAGATCAGGGCGACGAGCGTGGGGTCCCAGGAGGGGAAGTACCCCAGGAGGAACTCGGCCGCGGGCCGGGCGCAGGTCCATCCGCAGAAGACGCTGGCGATGAGGCCAATCAGGGCGATGAGCTCGCCGGACAGCCCACGGAGAGCACCGCGGACGACAAAAAAGGCCAAGAGACAACCCGCTGCGATATCGAACATCAAGGCAATATTCATCATAATGTCTTCTCCTTCGTTATTTTGTCCGGGTACCCGGCGGAGGCGTCGGGGTACCGACAGGAGTCGAAAAAAGACCGATCCCGACTCCACAGGGGAATTATAACGCAACCCGGCGGCAAGGGCGAAAAAAAGCCCCCCGCGCTATGTAAAACCTGCGGGAGGCACTTTCTACGGATTGTATGCTATACGCGTTGCGGAGATGGGCTGTGGATCGGGCCGATGGGGGCCATGCGCACGAAACAAATCGCTTGAGAAGCACTTTCGCGTTATAAAAGCGTGTTGCTTGAGTTACCTGGAACCACGTTACCTAGAACCTGGAAGAACGACGTCCTCCGATAAGCCCGGATGCAGCCACCGCTGCAAGGAGCATGATGCCGAAACCGCTGTTGCAGCCGCTCCCCCCGCTCTTCTCGGAGGAAGCCGAAGCCTCGGGGACATCGACGATCAAGGTTGTGGCGGAATAGTCGAAATTCCTGTCCGCTCCCGACACGGGGATACCGTGCATGATCCCGAAACAGTTATACCCCGCGTGCTTTATGGTGAACTCGAAGGTTCCGTCCGCCGCGGTCTTTGCAATCTCCTTGGTATTCGTGGGGCCCTCATCGCCTATGACGGACGGGGACTGCTGGTCGGCCCACTCCACCTCGGCCTTGGGCAGGGGGTTGCCCTTGAACAGAGCCTTGAACTTAACCGTCTTCCCAACGGAGAACTCGGCAACCTCGCTCATCGGTACGATCTCGAGCACTTCACCGCCGCCCGCCGACTTCGTGGACAGGCCGTCCGCCTTTGCATTCAGGATCTGCTTCGAGTACCCCCAATAGAGCATCTTCATTTTGGGGGACGGAACGTAAGGGACCTTATTTACCCTTGCTTCGAGGATAACCGTGCCCTCTTTGTTCAACACCGCACGGGACACGTGGGAATCCGTGCCCGTTTCCACGCCGGCTCCGGGCTCGTCGTGGTCCTTGAAGGCCGGGAAATTCTGGGACGTTCCATCTTTGTAAAGAAAGCGGGCCGAGAAGATATCGGAGCCCAGCTTCAGGTGCGCCGCCCCGGCCTGGACCTTCAAAAATTCCTCGGTGAAGGACAGCTTGGCCTGATGTTCCCTGCCAACGGGCACGGCATGGAGCGTCGTGTCGGGAATTATGGAAAAGAAATGCGCCTCGGCCGGCATCGCTCCCAACAGAAAAACGAATAAGGCACACAAAACTCCAGAGCCCTTACGGTTCTGCACTGCTCTGTTCAACATGAACAACACTCCTTATCCTGGTTATCCTGCCTGGTTATTCCTGGTCTCCATGCCATGGGCCTCGACCGGTTTCCCCCAATAAAACTTAAATGATATAAGGCCTCGAAACTTCATTCAAAACAAGACC
>NZ_CALIAA010000082.1 GCF_938040765.1 uncultured Fretibacterium sp. | reverse complement strand
CTAATCAGAATATAATTTTGTCTTGGGCTGAGCTTTATGGTAAAGCTTGAGTCTTTTGGAGCGCCAATTCCTGGAGGTGTGCGGGTCATGAGTGCAAGAGAACTGAAACAGCCGGCTACAGCGTTTGCTTCTCCCCGTTTTTGCAACGTTGGCAACTTTATGCGGATGGAGAGGGTTTCGGAACCGGATGGGCTGGACTTTGCCATTTATGGCATTCCTTTCGATACCGCGTGTTCCTATCGTTCGGGGGCCCGTTTCGGGCCGCAGGGCATCCGGAATATCTCCGTCATGATGAAGACGAACAATCCGGTGCATGAGGTCAATATTCTCGATTACCTGAAGGGGGCGGACATGGGGGATGTCAATATCGTGCCCGGTTACATCCACCCGACCTATGCCGCCATCGAGGCGTTCGCGTCCAGGATACTGGATGCGGGGGCCCTTCCGATTGCCCTGGGGGGGGACCATTCCATCACGCTGGGAGAGCTGAGGGCGGTAGCGAAGAAGCATGGGCCAGTCAGCCTCATTCATTTCGATTCCCACGCAGATATCAACGATGAGGTTTTTGGCGAGAAGTATAATCACGGAACGCCTTTTCGTCGTGCCATAGAGGAGAATCTGATCGACCCCCACAAATCCATCCAGATCGGCATGAGGGGATCGCTGTACGACGCCGGGGAGTTCAAGCTGGCCGCGGACCTGGGGCTGAAATTGATTCCGACCCACAAGGTACGCGAGATGGGGATCCCTGCGGTTTTGGAAGAGATCAACAAACGGGTGGGCAAAAACAAGGCCTTCCTTACGTTTGACATCGACTTTGTCGATCCCGCCTATGCGCCGGCCACGGGGACTCCGGAGGTTGGAGGGTATTCCACCTTCGAAGCCATCAGCTTCATTCGCGGCTTGACGGACGTCAACTTCGTGGGGTTCGATATCGTCGAGGTAGCCCCGCCCTATGACGTTGCAGAAATCACCTCTTTAGCGGCCTGCAACATTGTCTTCGAGTTCCTGTCCGTGCTGGCGCTTCAGAAAAAGGAGGGCAGAAGGGCGTAAAGCTGAAGGGGGAGGGGCGATAAGCGCTCGGTCGAGGACATTTTATGGTCAGGGGGGACTGCAAATGAAAAATTTGGAACGGGTCAATGGCCTTTGCGAGAGGGTGGAGAAATTCATCGTCTCATGGGGAACCATCACAATGGCCGTTGTCTCCATTATCAATGTCTTGAGCCGAAATATTTTTCACGTCAGTTTTTCCTGGGTGGAGGAGATCAGTCAGTTTTCCGTGGTACTGGTGACCTTCGTCGGAACGGCCTATGCAGCCCGGATGGGACTCCATATCAGGATGACCGCCTTATCGGACATCATGGGGTACAGGGGCAGGAAGTTTCTGGTTCTGCTCACCTCCTTGGGGACAGCTGTTTTCCTGTGCCTTATGATGTGGTACGGCATCCTGTATGTCAAAGGGCTTTATATGATGAACAAATACACGCTGGGGTTGCAGATTCCGGTTTACGTCGTCATGCTTTGGGTTCCCATCGGTTTTTTCCTGACGGCGGTTCAATACCTTGCGACCTTCTGGAAAAATCTGACCCATAAGGGGATTTTCATCGCCCCGTCCGTAGCTGAATCCGGGGCGGAGGACGGATGGACGCTTTCCGAGGGAGTGCTCTGATATGCTGTGGGTTTTGATGGGAACAATGATCGGCCTGCTTATCCTGGGTTTTCCCATGATGGTGCCCCTGGGGACTGCTGCATTTCTAACCGTCTTTCTGTTTTTCCCTATCGATCCTGCCATGCTGGTGCAGCAGATCGTCGGCGGGGTCCAGCCCGTATCGCTGACGGCCGTCCCTCTGTTCATCCTCGCTGCGGACATCATGACCTCGGGGCAGGTGGCTGAGCGGCTACTGACATTCGTCGTCAAACTGGTGGGGCATAAGCGCGGGGGCATCCCGATCTCGACGACCATCGCCTGTACGCTCTTCGGCTCGGTCTCCGGTTCCACCCAGGCCACGGTCGTGGCCATCGGCGGCCCCTTGCGTCCGTTGCTCCTCAAGGCCGGGTACGATGCCTCCTTTTCAACGGCATTGATCATCAATGCGGCCGTCATTGCCCTGCTCATCCCCCCCAGCATCTATATGATCGTCTATGGGGTGGTGGGAGGCGCCTCCATCGGGGATTTGTTCATCGCAGGGGTTGGCCCCGGAATCCTCATCTGCGTCCTGTTTTGTATCTACGGTTGGTTCAAATCGGGAAAGGAGCACTCGGCACCGGAGGCCTCGAGGTCCGAGAAGTGGCTGGCGTTCCGTCGGGCCATCCTCAGCTTCTCCTTCCCCGTCATCATCTTCGGGGGCATCTACTCCGGAATGTTCAGCCCGACGGAGGCTGCCGCGGTGTCCGTTTTCTACGCATTTCTGGTGGAGTACTTCATCTATCGTTCCATCAAGCTCTCGGATATCCCGAAGATCGCGCTGCGCACGGGTACGGTGACCGCCATAGTCTTCATCCTGGTCGCCATGGGACAGGCCTTTTCCTGGACCATTTCCTTTGGACGGATCCCCAACATGATCCTGCCCGCGCTCCTTGGGGATGCTCCCTCGTCCGTCCGCATCATGTTCGTTCTGACCATAACGTATTTCCTGGCCTGCATGTTCGTCGACCCCATCGTCGTCATCATGATCCTGACGCCCATCTTCAAACCGGCGATTGCGGCCGCAGGATTGGATAATATCCTATGCGGCATCATCGTTACCCTGCAGGCCGCCATCGGGTCTACGACGCCTCCCTTCGGCTGCAATATTTTTACGGCCATGGCCATTTTCAGGCAAAAATACGCGGATGCCATCCGCGGAACCTTTCCCTTTGTCGCCATTATGGTCGCAGTGTCCGTTTTATTGATCTATTGTCCGAAGATAGCCCTGTTTCTGCTCGATTTATCGCGGTAAGTGCTGAATGTAGGATGTTGTGTGTGTAGGATGTTGAGGGGTCCATCGGCTTTTCAGGAGAAGGAGGAAAAGGAAATGAGAAAGTGTGCGGTCGTTTTTCTGTTGTGCGTCATGGTCTTGAGCTGCGGTGCCGTTCCGGCCTCAGCCGCCAAGTACAATTGGCGGCTGGCCAGTGAGGAGCTGGCCGATAGTGCGGTGGATCTCTATGCCCATGAGTTTGCCCGCCTTTTGAAGGAGAAGTCGAACGGCGATATCCAGCTGGAGGTCTTCCCTCACGGCACCCTGGGGACCCCCACCGAGATGTTCGAGCTTGCCCTGAACGGCGCGGTGGAGTTCTGCCTGATCGCCCCCGGACAGTCCAGTTCCATCATTCCCGAGAACCAGATTTTTCTGCTTCACTTTCTGTTTTCGATGGACGACGACAAAAATGCCGAATTTCTGCGCACAAGCAAGGCGATCAACGAAAAACTGGGGGGCGTCTATGAAAGCAAAGGGC
>NZ_CALIAA010000081.1 GCF_938040765.1 uncultured Fretibacterium sp. | reverse complement strand
CAAACGTTCCCCCCAAAAGCCCCGTGAAGAGGACGTTGCCCCACCTCTTGGGGTTGCCGTTGTCCATAAGGGCCATCAGGGAGAAGAGAAACAAAAGGGCTCCTATGATTCGGTAGATGCTCTCCATATCGAAAGCTTCAAAGACCGTTGACAGGTTCACGCTTTCCATGCCTCTTCCCCGGCTTCGCGGCGCAGGGCCGAATCCAGAAGAGCACAACGCACCATAACGATAACATAGGCCGCCAGCGCCGTGGGGAGGGCGTAAAGAACGAGCCTGAGAATGCTGACCGGGTATCCGGCCTGTTCCAATACCGCCCTGACGAACAGGCTTCCTCCGGAAGCGATGAAGAGCAGCTGTCCGAAGAAGTTGCCGCAGTTCTCCGTCGCTACGATCATGGCCTTGACACGGTCGACCATGCTGGGCAGAAGCCTTCCCTCTCGCTTTGCGGCCTCGAGGACCATGGGGGCGACGAGGGTACGGGCGATCTGATGCCCCCCGAGCATGATGCCCAGCGCTACCGAGGCCTGCCGAACCGTCATGTACAGCTGAAGAATGCGTCCGGCCGTAGCGTCCTTGACATACTGGAATTCGGCCTCCATTTTTTTGTACAGCCCCAGTCGTTCAAGGAGTCCCCACAAGGGCAGGACCAGGAAAAAGATGGACAGAAAACGGTAGGCTACGAAAGCGTTCCCGATCATTTCAAGGATGGCGACGGGGGAGATTCCGGCGAACAGGCCCATAACGAAGATAACGAGCAAAATGGTCAGGAGCAGATTGAACTCGAAAGTCGTACCGATCAGGATGATCAGAATACCGATCAGGTTGATCAAGGTTCCCCCTCCCCGCGGATGCGCAGACAAAAAAGAGATTTCGATGCCGTCTTTCACAGGGCGCCCGGCCCGCTTACGACACCCCTCATTCTTTTCGCAGTATAGCACACGGCAAGGCAGGATCGGGTTCAGCCGTTTTCTCGGCCCCTCGCAGGAAGGCCCCCTCCGAAGACGTCCCCGTCAATGCCCCTCCCTGCAGACGGCTGCCGCCGCCAGAATCGCGGCTTCGAGTCCCCGGGCCATCGCCTCGAGCGGCAAGCCGGGCTGCCCCAGGCGCTCGGCCTGCTCCATCATATACGGAACATGAATGAACCCGCCCCGACGCACATTGCCCTCATCCTCCAGAAAACGCATCAGCCTGTAAAAGAGATGATTGCATACGAACGTTCCCGCGCTGTTCGAGACGGAGGCCGGGACCCCGGCTTCCCACATCGCCCGAACCATGTCCTTGATGGGCAGGGTGGACCAGTAGGCCGCGGGGCCCCCCTCGACCACGGGCTCGTCCACGGGCCGATTGCCGTCGTTGTCCGGGATGCGGTAATCGTCGACATTGATCGCCACCCGCTCGAGGGAGAGCCCGGGACGCCCGCCCGACTGGCCTAGGGCTATAACCATAACGGGATCCTCGCGCGTTATGGCCGAGAGAAGCGCCTCGGCCGCACGAAAGCGTATCGCGGGGATCTCCTGAGTGACGACGCGATACCCGTCCAGCCGTTTGCCGTCAAGAAGCCCAAGCAGCTCGCAGGCTGGGTTGACGGGCTCGCCGCCGAAGGGATCGAACCCCGAGAGCAGAATCTTGTTTTGCATCCGTACGCCTCCATGACCGGTCGAGAAACGACCCTTGTCCCTCAAGTCGATCAATCGTCCTGCCAAGTCAGGGCGAACTGCGCCATCGTGCCCGTTCCGGTCCAGAGCACCTCCTCGTTGACGTCGAACTTCGGGTGATGGTGCGGATAGTCCCGTCCGCCGCCGAAGGTCGAGGGGTGGAAGAAGAACACGCCCGGCGCCTTCTCCAGGAAGAACGCCATGTCCTCCCCTCCCATCGTCGGCTCGTCGACCTCCCGGACCTTCTCGGGCCCCACCACCGCGCCGGCCGCGCGCAGGAGCTTCGCGGTCATCTCCGGCGCATTGACCGTGGCGGGCGGTCCATAGTGGAACTCCACGGCCGCGCGGCCCCTCATGGCGTGGGCCACGTCCTCGGAGATGGCCCGGATACGGTCCTGCAGCTCCTTACGCGTCTCCTCCGAGAGAGCGCGCAGCGTGCCCTTCAAAACGCAGTCGGACGGGACGATGTTGCCCGCGGAGCCGCTCTGAAACACCCCGATCGTCAGCACGGCCGGGGCCAGAGGGCTGATCTCGCGGCTCACGATGGTCTGGAGCGCCGTGTATATCTGACATCCGATGGCGATGGGGTCGATGGTGCGGTGCGGCGTTGCGCCATGACCGCCCTTGCCGGTGATCGTGATGGTGAAGAGGTCGGCCGCGGCCATCAGCGGTCCGTTGCTGTATCCGATCCCCCCCGCATCGACCCCCGTCCAGAAATTGCCCGTGTGGAGTCCGATAAAGGCGTCGACCTTGGGGTTTTCCATCACGCCATCCTCGATCATCGCGAGCGCTCCCGCAGCCGTCTCCTCCGAGGGCTGAAAGATCAGCTTGACCGCCCCCTTCAGCGCACTGCGATGGGCCGTCAGAATCCTGGCGGCGCCCAGAAGCATCGAGGTATGGGCATCATGCCCGCAGGCGTGCATGCGTCCGCTCACCGTCGAGGCAAAGGGCAGGCCCGTATCCTCATGGACGGGAAGGGCGTCCATATCCGCCCTCATCCCCAGCACCTTGCCGGGCAGGTCGCCCCGGATTACCGCGGCGACGCCGTTCTTGGCAATACCCGTGCGGATCTCCGTCACGCCCATCTCCTTCAGGCGTGCCACGATAAAGGCCGCCGTATCGGCGGTCTCGAACCCCAACTCCGGGTGCGCGTGCAGATGGCGGCGCCACTCCACAAGCTGCGGGTTCAGTCTAACGGCCTCTTCCCTGACGTTGACAGTCGAGTCTTTCATTATGGTTCGGAATCCCCCTTCAAAGTGTTCTGCAAAAGTTCTCCACGACAAGCCTGCCGGCCTGTTCCGCCATTCTGACATATCCGTTCCCTTTCGGCAACGCCTTGAAGGGAGCTCAGGTCCTCAGGCAGAATTTTCACCTGCGGCAAAGAGAGGCTTTGCACGTTCTCCGCCGCACCCGGCGGATGCCGGATCGACCTCGGCCTGACCCGTACCACGACATAACGCGCTCGATCCCCGACAAAACCGCCGCAGCCCGCGTTTTTGGGGAAAACTCTGCCTCTTGACGGAGCAGGTCCTTTGGGCAATAATAAATAGTTGGAGATGCGCCGTGCGTTTTTCTCCGAGGGATTTTTTCAGTCGTTGGGGTGTAGCCAAGCGGCAAGGCAGCGGACTTTGGCTCCGCCATCGTTGGTTCGAATCCAGCCACCCCAGCCATAATTTACGGGAACGGGATATGGGGGGAGACCCCCTTGTTTTTTGCCGCGGGATTGTGAGGAGGACTGGCGGGATGAAGTCGCGCTTGGGCATTCTCGTTATGGCTGCGGGAAAGGGCACGCGGATGAGGAGCGAGCTCCCCAAAGTGCTGCATCCGATCCTGGACGTGCCGATGCTGGGGCATCTGCTTCGAAGCGTCCTCGGATGCGGCGCTGGAGAGGCTGCGGTCCTGGTGGGGGCCGGCGGAGAACGGGTCGAGGAGTACCTTCGGGACTTTCCGGAGGTAAGGGTGCTCTGGCAGCGGGAACAACTGGGGACCGGGCATGCGGTGAAGGTCGCCCGCGACTGGTGGAGGGACTTCGATACCCTGCTCGTCCTCAACGGGGACCTTCCCCTCCTGAGGCCCGAGACCCTGAGGGGCCTTATCGAAAAGTGCATGTGCGAACCCGCGGCCTGCACCCTCCTGAGCTTCGAGGCTCGGAACCCCGACGGTTACGGTCGTGTCGTCCGGTCCTCCTCCGGAATCCGTATCGTGGAACACAAGGACGCCTCGGAGGCGGAGCGCGAAGTGCGTGAGGTCAACGCGGGGTGCTATTTATTCGATGTCGCCTCCTTGGCCCGCGTCATCGACCGGGTCGAAAACCATAATGTGCAGGGCGAGTATTACCTTCCCGACGTCATCTCCCTGATGCAGGAGGAGGGCATGTCCGTTCGTGCGGTCTCGATGCCGGCGGAGGAGATGAAGGGGGTCAATACCCAGGCCGAGCTGGCGGAGGCCTCGGCGGCCCTGCGCGACCGGATTGCGATGGGGTGGATGGAGCGGGGCGTGATGATGCTGGACCCCTCCTCGGTCTGGATCGGACCGGACGTGGAGCTGTCGCCCGACGTCCGCATCGCGCCGAACGTTCAGATGTGGGGGCGTACCCGGGTCGGGAGAGGGAGCTCCATTGGTCCCGGCTGCATTTTGACCGACGCCCTCCTGGGATGCGATGTCGTCCTCACCGCGAACGTGATCGTGGAGGCGAGCGAGCTGTGCGACGGCGCCAAGGCGGGACCGTTCGCCTACATACGGGAGGGGTCCTACCTCGAGGAGTGCTCCTTCGCCGGAAAGTTCGTGGAGCTGAAGAGGACGACGGTAGGCCGGAACAGCAAGGTGCCGCATCTCACCTACTTGGGCGACGCGCGTTTGGGGAAGCACGTCAATATCGGGGCCGGGACCATCACGTGCAATTACGACGGCCGCAACAAGCACCCCACGACGATCGGCGATCGCTGCTTCGTCGGGTCGGATACGATGTTCGTTGCCCCGGCGGAGATGGGGGACGACGCCTCGACCGCCGCAGGATCGGTCATCACGGACCCCATTCCGGACGGCGCCTTGGGGGTGGGGCGGGCCAGGCAGCGCAATATCGAGGGATGGGCGCTTCGCAGGAACCAACTGGGACGACGGGGAGGCTGATAATCGTGTCGGGAGTGAAGGACCTCAAGATTTTTTCAGGGACGGCGCATCCGGATTTCGCCAAGCGCATCTGCAGCGAGTTGGGGGTGCGGCTTTCGGCGGCCCGCCATTATCGTTTTTCGGATGGGGAGATTGGGCTCTCCATCGACGAGAGCGTCCGGGGGGCCGATGTCTTTGTCGTTCAGCCGACATCCTCTCCGACAAACGACAACCTGTTTGAACTTTTGATCATGATCGACGCCTTCAAGAGGGCCTCCGCCAGCCGCATCAACGTGGTGACTCCCTACTTCGGCTATGCGAGGCAGGACCGCAAGAGCAAACCTCGCGAGCCGATCACCGCGAAGCTCGTCGCCAACCTTCTGACCCACAGCGGCGCGGACCGCGTGATTACGGCGGACCTCCATGCGGGACAGATTCAGGGATTCTTCGATATCCCCGTGGACCATCTGACGGGAATGCCCCTTCTCGCCTCTCACTTCAAGGAGATGCTGGAGCCCGAGCTTCAGCGCGGGGAGGTCGTCGTGGTCTCGCCCGATGTCGGCGGCGTGGTGCGGGCACGGCGTTTTGCCGTCATGCTCAAGACGGACCTGGCCATCGTCGATAAAAGGCGTTCCTACGAGGTCGCGAACTACTGCGAGGTCATGGACATCATCGGCGAGGTACGGGGAAAGACGGCGGTCCTGGTCGACGACATCATCGATACGGCGGGTACGATCTGCAATGCGGCTGCAGGGCTGAAGGAACGCGGATGCCGGACGGTGTACGCCTGTGCGACGCACTCGGTGCTCTCCGGGCCCGCAATGGAGCGCATCGCGAAGTCCGAGATCGAGAAGCTGGTCTTTTCGGATACGATCCCCATCCCGGAATCCAAGCGTTCGGAAAAAGTGCAGCAGCTTTCCATCGCCCCCCTGTTTGCGGAGGCCATCCTGAGGGTCCACAGCGACCGGTCGGTGAGCAGCCTGTTCGATAAATAAGGACACGGCGTCAAATAAAGATACGTCAGCGCTGTCCCACCGCGGGCGAAATGCCTGCGGAGGCGGTAATATAAAGCGTCAAAAGGAGTTGTCGAGAATGTCTGAGCGAGTAACGTTAGTGATGGAGCCCAGAGAGAAGAGCAGCAAGGGGGAGAACAGGAGGCTGCGCAAGGCCGGTTGGACGCCCTGCGTCTTCTACGGCCCCGAGGTTGAGGAGCCCGTTTTGGGAAAGATCGCCTCGAAGAGCCTGGAGCGTCTGCTTGCGAGCGGGCGCTGGGAGGCCATGCGCCTGACGGTGAAGCTTCCCTCCGGCGCGGAGGAGATGTGCATCGTCCGCGAGGCGCAGCGCGACCCCCTGACGGATAAGCCCGTCCACATCGATTTCCTTCGCCTGATTAAGGGGCGCAAGATCTCGGTCAAGGTTCCCGTGAAGGTTCAGGGGCGCGAGGTCTCTCCGGGGCTCAAGGATGGCGGTGTTCTGGAGAGCGTGCACGAGCTCGAGGTCGAGACGCTGCCGATGAGCATTCCCGAGAGCATCGTCGTGGATATCTCGGAGCTGAAGCTTGGGGACTCCCTGCACGTGCGGGACCTCTCGTTGGGGGAGAACGTGACGCTGTTGGCGGAGCCGGACGAGGTCGTGGCCATCATCGTGGTTCCGAGAGGCGTGGAGGAATCCACCGTCGAGGAGGAGCCCGCCGAGGTGGAGGTCGTGGCCAAGGGCAAGGCGGCCAAGTCCGAGGAGGAGCAGGACAACTAGACCGCCGGCGTTCGTGGGGGAGGTGTCGGTGTGAAGCTGATCGCAGGCCTGGGGAACCCGGGGCAGGAGTACGCCTTCACCCGGCATAACATGGGCTGGCTTGCCGTGGACCATCTGGTGTTGCGCAGCGGCCTGGGGAGGCCCCAGCTGAAATTCCGGGGCGAGTTTTGGCGTATGCAGGACTGCATTCTGTTAAAGCCCCTGACGTTCATGAACCTGAGCGGAGCGGCGGTACGGGAGGCCTTCGACTTCTACAAGCTGACGCCTGCCGACGTGCTGGTGATCTATGACGATCTGGCGCTGCCCTACGGGCAGCTTCGCCTGCGCTCGTCGGGCAGTGCGGGAGGGCACAACGGGTTGGCCTCGGTCATCTCCGTGCTGGGGACCCTGGAGGTTCCGCGCCTGCGCATCGGTTTGGGAGACGCCCCCGGAAGCAGGGTCGGCCGGGTGCTGGGGCACCTGACGAAAGCGGAGACGGAGGCCCTGCCCGCTGTCCTCGACGACGTCGAGAAGGCGGGGGACGCCTGGCTTCACCTGGACATACAGCGTGCGATGAGCCGGGTGAACGCCCCCAGGGGCGAGTCCCGGGAGTAGGATATGGGATGAAGAACGGAGGGGACGGCGCCGTCCCCTCCGTTCTTATATACTCGTATACTCGGCACCGGCCGCAGGAATCGCTGCACTCCAACGGGATGACCTTCTTGGAATGCGCGCGGCGCA
>NZ_CALIAA010000080.1 GCF_938040765.1 uncultured Fretibacterium sp. | reverse complement strand
GCCTCAAGGACTGTCAATGGTTTGTTTCCACGACGCAGGAGCGGCCCCGTACGGGGCCGCTCCTGCGTCGTGGAACACACGGATGGTCTGAGATTGGATTTACAGCAGGAGCAGCGAGAGCCCCCACACGGCGGCCACGCCTACGACCCCCTCGATGAGGGTTGCGATGGTCTGTGCCCTGTATGCCGTTCCGATGTCCATGTCCGAGAATTGGGCCACGACCCAGAAATAGGAGTCGTTGGCGTGGGAGACCACCATCGCGCCGCATCCGATCGAGAGGGTGGCGAGGACGGCGCCCATCGGGGACCCCAGGCCAAGCGAGGACAGGAGAGGGGCCGTGATGGTGGAGGTCGTGATCAGCGCGACGGTCGAGGACCCCTGAGCGGTCTTGAGGGCCGCGGAGATGATGAAGGGAAGGAATATCCCCAGGTCGAACCGGGCCAGCTGGGCCCCGATATAATCGCCGACCTTCGTGGCGGCGATGATGGCTCCCAGGCTTCCGCCCGCGGCCGTGATCATGATGATCGAGGCCCCGTCCCGGACGCCCTTCGCGAGCCAGTGGCTCCAGGTCTCCTCTCCGTTGAACCTGCGGAAGGAGGCGAGCGGGATGCAGAGGAGCAGACCGACGAAGAGGGCGATCATGGGGTTGCCGACGAAGGTGATCACCGTGTGGAGCGCGGAGCCCTTTCCGATGATCGAGAGGACGGCGGGGTAGTTGACCGCGGAGCTCAGCGCGATCAGGATAAGGGGTAGGATGAGCGGGGCGAAGGCCTGTCCGGGGGACGGAAGCCTGATGTGCCTCTGAATCATGGCGTTCCAGTCTTCGCCCTCCGGCATCTCGAGCTCCAGCCGGTTCCCGGCCGTGACGGCATAGAGGTATCCGGCCAGCATCGCGGGAATGGATGCGACGATCCCCCAGAGGATCACGAGCCCGAGGTCCGCCCCCAGGTTCCCCGCGGCGGCGATGGGCCCGGGGGTTGGGGGAACCAGGGTGTGCGTGGCATAAAGACCGGTGGAGAGTGCGATGGCCATGGTCGCCATCCTGGCCCCGCTGCGCCGGGCCATCGAGCGGTTGAGGGACGAGAGGATGACGAAGCCCGAATCGCAGAAGACCGGAATGGATACGATCCAGCCGATGATGCTCATGGCCAGGGCCGGGCGCTTCTCGCCCACGTGTCGAAGGACGGTGTCCGCCATGGTGACGGCGCCTCCGCTGCCCTCGAGCATCGCGCCGATGATCGTCCCGAACAGAATGACGATGCCGATGGAACGGCATGTGTTCCCGAAACCGGCGGCGATGGTGTCGGTGACCTGGAGGAGGGGCAGCCCCGAGACCAGCCCCATGAAGAGCGCCACGGCGAAGAGGGAGACGAACGGGTGGATCTTGAGCTTCGATATCATGAAGACCATAATGACGATAGCTGCGGCAAGGAGCAGAAGAAGCACGGAACCTGCTGCCATGGAACATCACCTCTGTTTCGATAGTTGTGGGGCGTATGGCTGTCTTGATGCGTTGCTTGAAATTGTAGCACGTGCGCTTTCCGCCCGCAAAAAGAGGAGCGGCCGGGAGCGGAACCCTGAGGCCGTTTTTCTGTATTTTCGGAGCCCCTCGCTACAAGGAGAGGGCGGTTTATCACAGGCTGCCGTTATGATGTCTTTGGAACATTTTGATCCAGGCCTGTAAGGCGAGGGCCAGGGGCTACAGGAGCAAGGAGAACCTCATCTCGATGATTTACCTCATCGCAGGAAAGCTACCGATAGGCCTACCCGCTAAAAAACGCGAGGAGCCGGATTTTATAACGAGGAGCGCCCGCACACAGCGTTATCGGGAAAGACAATCCCGCGTAGTGCGTATGAAAAGCGCCTTATTTGTGAAAAATCAAGTGCGTTGTTGCCTAGATCGAGCCAACTCTTGCTTTGCACCCGTCAGGGCCAGCGTAAAATACGCAAAACCTGTCTTGAATCACACGTGAAAAATTTTGCCTGAGGTTTCTGGGAAGCAAGTCCTTGCCTTTACAAAACCCCTGTTCCGTGTTACAAGGATGAGAGAGCGGTCCAGGAGGTTTTCGTGAACGATGGAAAAGACGGGAAAAATTTTGATCGTCGATGGGCACGGTCTGGCCTTCAGGGCCTTCTACGCCGTGCCGCCCCTCTCGGCCCCGGATGGGACCCCGACCAATGCGATCACCGGATTCATGAACATGCTGGCCCGGGTGGAGGAGGACCTGTCCCCCGGCTGCTGCGCCGTGGTGTTCGACGCGCCCGGCCCGACGTTCCGGCACGAGGCCTTTCCGCAGTACAAGGAACAGCGCAGGCCGACCCCCGAGGAGTTCAAGCCGCAGGTCCCGCTCCTGCGCGAGCTCCTGGAACGGATGGGGTATCCCGTCCTCTCCGTGGAGGGCGTGGAGGCGGACGACGTCATCGCGTCCCTGGCGTTGACGGCCGTCGGAGCGGGGCGGCGGGCCGTGATCCTGTCCTCCGACAAGGACCTCCAGCAGGTCCTGGGCGAGGGCGTGACGATGATGCGCCCGATGAAGGGCATCACGACGCTGGCGGAGTACGATGCGGCCGCCTTCGAGCGGGACCACGGCTTCCCTCCCGAGTCGGTCCCGGACTACTTGGCGCTCCTGGGCGACGCCGCGGACAACGTTCCGGGCGTCCCCGGCGTGGGGGAGAAGACCGCCCTGCAGCTGATCGGACAGTGGGGGAACCTGGAGCGCCTCTTCGCCTCCCTGGACGAGGTCCGTCCCGCGGTCCGCAAAAAACTGGAGGCGGGCCGGGACTCCGCGTTCCGGAGCCGCGAGCTCATCCGCCTGCGGCTCGACGTCCCGGTCGAGCTCGATGTCTGCCTCTCCGCCGCTCCGGAACCGGAGCGGGCCCTGTCGCTGTGCGCGCGCCTGGGGCTGTCGAAGCTCGCGGAACGCCTGAAGCGAAAGGTTTGGGACGCGGAGGGGAGGCGGGCCGGGACCGAAGGGGAAGCCCCTCCCGTCCGCGGAGTGCCCGTCCCCCTCGAGGCCCTGATGGGGGCCGAGGTGGTCGGGGTCGTTCTCCTGGACGGGGGAGAGGAGGCAGGTAAGGAAGAGGAGCCCCGTTTTCAGGCGGCCGTCTCGGACGGGCGCTTCGCCGAGGGGGGGCTCCCCGACCTGGAGCGCCTCCTGACCAGCGGCGTTCGCACGGCGCTCACGGACGACTGCAAAACGCTCATGGGGCGCTTTGACGTGCCGTTCGGGACGGTGCGCGTGTGGGACCTGAAGACGGCCCACTACCTGCTGCATCCCGACCTCGCCTCGCACGCGCCCTCGACCCTTTTGCCCCTCTTGCCGGGGGAGACGCCGCCCGCCCTGAGGCTTCTGGAGACGGCCCGGGGGCTCGACGCCGAGATCGACCGTCACGAGGGGCTCAGGACGGTGATGGAGGAGCTCGACCTTCCTCTGATCCCCGTGCTGGTCGCGATGGAGAGGGCGGGGGTTCGGCTGGACTTCGAGAGGTTCGAGTCGCTTCGTTCGGAGCTGGAGGCGCGTATCGCCGCCATCGAGGGGGAGATCGCGGAGCAGGCGGGGGAGGCGGTCAACCTGAACTCCCCCAAACAGGTCGCGGAGCTTCTGTTCGAGCGCCTGGGGCTTCCCAGCGGAGCCAGGACCAGGGGCAAGACGGCTTTCTCCACCAGCGCATCCGTCCTGGAGGGGCTGGCGGCCCTGCCGAACGGCGGGGTCCCGCGGCTTAT
>NZ_CALIAA010000079.1 GCF_938040765.1 uncultured Fretibacterium sp. | reverse complement strand
AAAAGGTGTCCAGAGGACAAGTCCTCTGGTGGGGTCTGGGGCGAAGCCCCAGGGCCTTATCTTTGGATGAATTTTGCTGGGTGAATTTTATTGGTGAATCTTCTTTGCGGCTCTGTCGAAAGGACCGCCGATATTTTTCCGAGGAGGACTGTGTGAGATGTCTGAGGCTTTGGGACTGATCGAGACGAAGGGACTTGTGGGTGCTATCGAGGCCGCGGATGCGATGGTGAAGGCGGCGAGCGTGACGATCGCCGGTTACGAGAAGATCGGTTTCGGCCTGGTCACGGTGATGGTTCGCGGCGACGTCGGCGCGGTCAAGGCCGCCGTGGATGCGGGAGCGGCGGCGGCCAAGCTCGTGGGAGAACTGCATTCCGTCCACGTCATCCCGCGCCCGCACGCTGAGGTGGAGCGCGTCATCCTGGCCAATCGCCAAACGGAAAATTGACGCGTGGCCGATTCCATTAGAAAAGAAAGGGGATGGACGACGTGCCGTCGATGTCGGGTGCGGCGAGCATCCTTGAGCAGATGAGCGGCCCTGCCGGTGTGTCCCCGTCCGTTTCCTCCGGACGGGACGCCCCCGGACGCGTCATCGCCGTGTTGTCGGCCGCCGGGGCGGGGAGGGGCCGACAGGCCCTTGCCGAGCTTTCGGTGCTGCTTCGCTTCGGCTGTTCCCTGGATGTCGTCTCGTCTCCGGGGCTGCGTGCCTCCAGGGGGCTTGCGGTGAGATGCGGATTCTACGATATCTCCGGGGAGATGCCGGACGGTTTTCTCGACGGGGCCGACTGCCTCGTCGCGGTCCTTGACCGCGGCGCCGCCGCGAAGGTCTGCCTGGGGCTCCAGGACGATTTTGGGTCCCGCATCATCCTGGAGGGGCTGTGGCAGGGGATGGACGTGTACGCCGACCTTGACGGACTCCTGGAGCCTAAAACCGGAAATGAAGCGCTGAGGGCCCTCTATCAGGGCTATGCGGAGACCCTTGTCCGGTTCGGCGTGCAGGGCATCCGGCGAGGGAGCTACGTCTCCGCCCTCCTGGAGCAATCCGGGGTGCGGAACCCGCTCGAGCCCAACGCCAACACCAATATCAAAATCAACAATAACATCAACGCCAATATCAACACCGTTCCGGTGGCGGCGGAGCCGAAGCCTGCCTTAGGGCAGAGGCTTGTCGTCACGGGAAGGGATGTCCTGGAGCACGCGTCCTGGGCGGAATGGCGCCTGCCCCCCGGCGCCATCGTGACGGATATCGCGCGGGAGACGGCCAGGCGGATGGGCGTCGAGATGATCGCCGCCCCTGTGTCGGGAGAGGGAGGGAGCCGTCATGCAGGTGGCTAAGGTGGTCGGTACGGTGGTATCGACCAAGAAGAACGACACCCTTGTCGGGCATAAGCTGCTGATTGTGCGGTTCCTGGAAAAGAATCTCAAGTCCTACGGCGAGACCCGCATCGTGGTCGATACGGTGGGGGCCGGAGTGGGGGAGCTTGTCCTCTGCGTCTCGGGGGCTGCGTCGCGCAACGCGGTGGGCAACGCGTCGGCGGCCGTCGATGCGGCTATCGTCGGGATCGTGGACACCATCGGCATGAGCGGCAGCTGACGGCCCGGGTGTCCAGTCCAGTCCCGGGATAGCGGCGCGGGGGGCGGAACCCCCGTGGTGAATCGTGTTGAACGTTGAGGAAGCGCTGGAGCTTTTCGTTTGGATGTTTCGCGTATTTTTCATGTGTACTGAATTTTTCCTGCGTTTGCATTGAAATACGCGTCTTTGGTCCAGTCGGTGCTCCCTTGGAGGAGGAAGATGTTCTTGAGCAGGATTGATTCCATGAAGAGGACCATGGAATACCGCACCATGGTCGACGTGCTGATGTCCGAGGAACGGTACGCCGATCTGGTACTGGCGGGTGGGACGATCGTCAACACGCTGACCCGCGAGACCTACGTCGGGGACGTAGCCGTCAAGGGGCGCCACATTCTCATGGTCGGAGATTGCAGTGAGTTGATAGGGCCGGATACGACCTACGTCAACGTGGAGGGGCGCTACCTGTCTCCTGGATTCATCGATTCCCATATGCACTTCGAGAGCAGTATGCTGACGATTACGGAGTTTTCCCGCCTCTCGATCCCCTCGGGGACGACGACTCTGGTCGCCGATCCTCATGAGATCGGCAACGCCCTGGGGCCGGTGGGGATGAAGGCCATGGCAGACGAGGCGGGCAGGGTTCCGAACCACGTCTACCTGGTGGTGCCGTGCCTGGCGCCCGACTGTCCCGCTTTGGAGACCGCGGGGGTCGACGTGTCCTCGAAGGACATCGAGGACCTTCTGAGCTATCCCAATATCATCGGCATCGGGGAGATACAGGGCTTTTCCAACGCCCGGCACGTATACCGCAACACCCCGGAGATCGTGACCGACATCATGGCCTCCACCAGCTATGCCGTGGGGCTCAACCGGACCGTGGACGGTAACGCGCCGGACCTCTTCGGGGCCGAGCTGGCCGCGCACATCCTCGTGGCCGGGGGCCGGGCCTCCTGTCACGAGACGACGACCAAGGCGGAGTGTGTGGAAAAACTGCGCCAGGGGGTCTTCGTGTTCATGCGGGAGGGCTCCACGCAGAAGAACATGGCCGAGTGCATCCGGGCGGTCACCGAGGACGGCCTGGACTCGCGGCGGTGCATCCTCGCGACGGACGATATGGTGGCGGACGACCTCCGCAACCTGGGGCACATGAACGAGATCGTGAGGCGTACGATCCGTCAGGGCGTGGACCCGGTCGAGGCCATACAGATGGTGACCATCAACCCGTCCGCCTACTTCCGCTTCGAGGACCGCGGCGCCCTCGCCCCCGGCAAGCTGGCCGACATCGTCGTCCTGGACGATCTCTACGAGATGTCGGTCGAGGCCGTCTTCATCGAGGGGAAGCTGACCGCGCACAAGGGCAGGCTGCTTGTCGACCTCTCCCCCTATGTCTATCCCGACACCGTCAAGATCTCTGTCCGCAGGGCTCCTCTGACGAAGTCGGACCTGGAGGTACGCAGCGATGCCGCGCAGGTCACCGGAAACTGCCTCGTCGTCATCCCGGATCAGAACCTGACGGACACCCTCAAGGTTACCCTGCCCGTCTCGGGCGGCGTCGTCTCGTGCGACCCGAAGGACGATGTGCTCTACATCGCCTGCATCGAGCGCTACGGGCGCAACGGCAACATCGGCAAGGCGTTCGTCCGCGGGTTTGGGATGAAACAGGGGGCCATCGCGGAGAGCGTGGCGCACGATACGCACAACATCATCGTGGCGGGAGCATCTCTCGAGGACATGGTTGCGGCGGTCAACCGAGTGATCGAGATGGGTGGCGGAATCGCCTTGGCGGATCGGGGCAGGGTCGTGGGCGAGCTGCGTCTGCCCGTGGGCGGCCTGATCTCGGACGAGCAGTCGGGCGAGGAGATGGCTGAGAGCATCAAGCGCTTGGCGGAGGCTGCGCGGACGCAGCTCTCCTGTGCGATTCACGAGCCCTTCATGCACCTGTCCTTCCTGGCGCTCTCCACCAGCCCGAAATGGAAGATCACGGACAAGGGGCTGATCGATGTCGAGAACTTTCGGATCCTTCCGCCCATAGACTAACAGAGAGGACAAGACAACGTTCAAGGTTGATGTTAGCTTTTTGACAATTTGTGTTTCTGCAGGTTGGCACATGGAGTATCCAATTTACTTGCAGCCTTTAGTCCTCCA
>NZ_CALIAA010000078.1 GCF_938040765.1 uncultured Fretibacterium sp. | reverse complement strand
GTTGTCATGTCTTGGCTTCGCCTTGCAAGCTGCCTTTGATATACTGAAGAAAACATGGGACCGGGCTTTCTAGGCCGAGGCCAAAGGCACTGTTCCGCCAAGGAGGAGGGCGCAATGCTCCTGGTGATGGATGTGGGCAACACCACGACGGTTGTGGGGATTTTCGACGGGAAGAAACTGACGGCGCATTGGCGGCTTTCTTCTATTCTGCATACGTCCGACGAGCTGGGGGTCTATCTGCTCACCCTGCTCGGGACCAAGGGAGTGGGGCCCGAGGGGATCGACGGCGCGGTGTTCGCGAGCGTCGTCCCCCCCCTCGACCTCCCCGTGAGCGAGGCGATACGGAACTTCCTGGGCGTCGAGGCGCTGAGGGTGGACGCCTTCACGGACATCGGCATGGAGATACGTTACGCTTCCCCGCGCGAGGTCGGGGCGGACCGCATCGTCAACGCCCTGGGCGGACGCGCGAAATATGGAGCGCCGCTCATCGTCGTCGACTACGGGACGGCCATCACCCTCGACGTCGTGTCCGCGGATGGGGCCTACCTGGGAGGCGTGATCGCCCCCGGCCTCTTATCGGGGATCTCCGCGCTCTTCGGCCGCACCGCCAAGCTGCCTCAGGTCGGCGTGGAGCTGCCGCCTTCGGTCATAGGACGCAATACTAACGAATCCATCCAGTCCGGGATCCTCTTCGGCAATGCGGGGCTGACGGATCGGCTTGTGGAGATGGTCCGTTCCGAGCTCGGCGTCCATGCCGGGGTGGTGGCCACGGGGGGGCATGCGGAGCTCATGGCCGGGATATCCAGGACCATCGACCAGGTGGACCCCTGGCTTACCCTGGACGGCCTGCGCCTGATCCACGAGCGAGCCTCCGGGAAAAAGGCTTTGCCGTGACGGCGAGCGCGTTTTTCGTCGGCGGCCTGGCGCTTGCCAGCCCGCTCTGCCTGGCCCCCCTGGCCGGGGTCACGGCGGCGCCGGTCCGGGAGTTCTTTACGAGGCTGGGAGCTGCCCTGACCCACACGGAGATGGTGAGCTGCGCCGGGTTGGTGCGGGCGAACCGCAAGACCTCGGACATGCTCGAGACCCTGCCGGGCGAGGGGCCCGTGATCCTTCAACTTTTTGGAGGAGAGGCGGACACGGTGGCGAGGGGGGCGGAGGTCGCCCTGGAGCTCAAGGGCGCGAGAGGGGGGCCCGCCTTTGCCGGGTTGGGGCTCAACATGGCCTGCCCCATGCCCAAGGTAACCCGGCGGGGGGCGGGCGCGGCCTTGCTGAACGTCCCTTCCGAGGCGTTCGAGATGACGCGCCGGCTGAAGCGCCTGGGGCTCCCCGTCTGGGTCAAGATGCGCCGGGTCAGCGAGGGAAAAAACGAGGATACGATACGTTTTGTGGAGGGATTGCTCGATGCGGGGGCCGAGAACGTCTGTATCCATGGGCGGACGGCGGCCCAGCGCTACGAGGGACGCTCGGACAGGACGGTCGTGGCGGAGGCGGCGCGGCGTTTCCCCGGCAGGATTGCCGCCAGCGGCGATGTGCGCACTCCCGAGGATGTTCGGGAATACCTGGACGCGGGATGTGCCGCCGTGATGCTGGCCCGGGGCGCTCTGGCAAATCCCTGGCTGTTCCCCGAATCGCTTCGTGCGCTGGAGCTCCCGATCCCCGGAGGGTTTCTCGATCCGAGCCCGGAGTTGAGGGGCGCGGAGCTGTCGCGCCTCGGAGAGCGGGCCAGGGCGCTATGCGGAGAGCGTCTGGCCGTGGTGCTGCTCAAACGGCTGATGGGGGGAATGCTCAGGGGGATGAGCGGGGCGGCCGAGCTGCGCCGCCGCGCGGGCTGCGCCTCGGATCTGGACGCGCTGCTGGAGGTCTTCAGGGCCGGTATGGCCGTGGATTGAGCGCGGGCGTCGTCATTCTCCTTCGGGGGAGAGCAGGCGTTCCGCGAAGGACGGCAGTTCGCGTCGGCCGGACGTCCCCAGTTTCCGATTGATGTTGCGGATGTGGAACTTCAGCGTGTTCCTGGAGATGAAGAGCTGCCCGCAGAGCTCCTCGTCGCCGGTCCCCTCGAGGAGGATCATGGTGATGCGGATTTCCTGGCGGGTCAGTCCCAGGGCCTCGAAACGTTCCTTGAGGCGAAGCTCCCGGCCGTCGTCCGAATTCGCCGTTGGCGCCTGCCTGGGGATCGCGGCCGGGGCGATCGGGGCCGCGGAGGCGGGGGCGGGGATGTCCGCTGCGGCGCGGGGCAGAAGGACGAAGACAGCGGAGATCAGGCCGGTGAACAGGGCAAAACCGGACTGGACCGAGAGGGCTTCCGCGCCGAGGGGGGAGAGGAAGTTCAGAAGCGTACGCGAGGCGATCAGGGCGAAGGTGAGCAGGGAGGCCCCGATGCAGATCATGCGCGCCGGGTTCGGCGACGGCGCGGCAAACTGCAGCATCAGCAGCCAGAAGGAGAGCTCGAGGAAGAAGCAGCCCATGCTCATGGAGAGCAGCGCGATCGGGGCGGATACCCCGACCAGGAGGATCCCCGCCGCGCAGAGCCCGATGCCCCCGGTCAGGATGCCTCGGCAGGAGATCGGCCTGCTCAGACGGAGCAGAGATACGAGCACGGCCAGGGAGAGCAGTGCGGATAAAATTTCCGGAACGTCGGAGGACAGGGGGCGCGCCGCGGAAAATCCGGAGTCGGCGATGACCTGCATGACGTTCATCACGAGTGCGAAGGCGATGAGGCCGACCCCCTCTCGGGTGGAGAAGACGGGGCTGGCGTAGTGTTCGCCCTCGGGCATCCAGCGCCGTTCCCGGACGGCCAGGAGAAGGAGCCCCGTGGAGAGGAAGGGAAGTGCGTGGAGCAGCGGGGGGAACTGAGGGATGACGAGCCTCCCCGTTGCGGAGGCCAGGGCGGACAGCCCGTAGAGCAGAGGAAAGGTCCTGGGGGAGAAGCGCGCGCAGAGCGTCATCCATCGGCAGAAGAGCAGGGCGGCCCCAAAGGCGGGCAGCAGCAGAGCGGGGATCTTCAGCGGGCCCCAAAGGCCTCCCAAAAGGGGCAGGGGCAGCAGCAGGCAGGGCATGAGCCAGATTGTCCGCGCAAAACTGCCTGGCCCCGGGAGGTTGGTCCGGGCGATCAGCGTGCAGCTCAGCGCGAAGGCGAAGAGAAACGACGTGAGCAGGATGGGGGCGACGGGGAGAAGCGCCCGGGACGGGGCCTGCGAGAGCCAGACGAGAAAGAGCCCGAGGCCGATCGACGTCGAAGCCGCCTCGAAAGGGGTGGCGCGGGCGATGCGCTGTGCTGCGTCCATTTCCGTTCCCTCCAGTTCCTTCCATTATCCTTCAATCCCCCGGACCGCGCCCTCGAGCGGTTTTCCGCGGGGACTCGAACCCGGGTCCATTAAACCGCTCCAAACCCCGGAAAGGCAATACCCCCATCAGGATGGTTTTTCCCATCCGCCCGAGAGCGAGGGCCGGAGAGTTCCGGAACACGAGGGCTCAGACGGATGTCCCTCCGTCTCGATCGCTGCGTTCCTCTTCCCCCGTGTCCGCCTCCTCCAGAAACAGGGGCATCCACCGTTTCCAGAGCCACAGGGAGAGGGAGCCCGTCAGAAAGCCCAGGGCAAGCCCCAGGACGATGTAGTCCTCCCTTCCGCGCCCGAGGGCGTATCCCGCATATCCGGCCAGGGCGTAGCCGAACGCGATGACGGAGATCATGGATAGAACCGTGATGAAAAGCCGCATGTCGTTCTCCTCGAATTTCGACGTTTGAGGGATAATGTATCATAAAAACGAAAACGCCGCGGCGGATATTTGAGCCTAAGCCGATTTGAATTTCGAGGAGATGGTAGGGTGAACGATCGTCTGCCTATTTTGGACTTGTCCCGGGCCTATGCGGAGATACGGGACGAGGTGCGGGGGGCTCTGGAGCGCGTGTTCGAGGCTCAGTCCTTCATCCTGGGGCGCGAGGTCCGCGCTTTCGAGGAGCATGTCGAGAGCTACCTGGAGCTTCCCGAGGGCTCGGCGATCGGCTGCGCCTCGGGGACGGACGCGCTGATCCTGGCCCTGATGGCCCTGGATGTCGGGCCGGGGGACGAGGTCGTCACGACCCCATACAGCTTCTTCGCCACGGCGGGGGCGGTCGTGCGCCTTGGGGCCAGGCCCGTGTTCGCGGATATCGATCCCGTGACCGGGAATATCGACCTTGCCGAGGTCGAGCGCAGGTTGACCCCGAGGACAAAGGCTTTTCTGCCCGTGCATCTGTTCGGCCAGACCGTGCCCCTGGAGGACATCTCGGCGCTCTGCGCCGAGCGGGGCGTGGCGATCGTGGAGGACGCCGCCCAGGCCTTCGGCGCCTGGCGTCGGGTGGAGAACCGTATCGCGCGGGCCGGCGCCGTGGGGGACGTGGGGTGCTACTCCTTCTTTCCCACGAAGAACCTGGGGGGCTGCGGCGACGGCGGAATGGTCGTAACGCGCGACGCAGGACGGGCCGAACGGCTGCGGCGCCTGCGGGTCCATGGCGAGGAGCGCACCTACTTTCACGAGGAGGTCGGGCTGAACAGCCGGCTCGACGCCCTCCAGGCGGCGGTCCTCGATGTGAAGCTGCCCCACCTGGAGCGCTGGAATGCCGACCGGCGCCTCTGCGCCGACCGGTATCGTCTGCTCTTCGAGTCCCGGGGGCTGACGGACCGGGTGACGCTTCCCGAGGAGCTCGCCGGCAACCATCATATCTATCATCAATATGTGGTGCGCGTTCCGGACCGGGACAGGCTGATGGCCCACCTCGACGGGCTGGGGCTGACGACGCGCGTCTATTACCCCCTGCCGCTGCACCTCCAGCCCTGCTTCGCCTTTCTGGGGGGACGGCCTGGAGACTGCCCGCAGGCGGAGCGCCTGTCGCAGGAGTCCCTGGCGCTCCCGATTTTCCCCGGCCTCGAGGCGGAGGAACAGGAGCGTCTGGTGGAGGCGATCGCGGCTTTTCCGGCCTAGCCCCGGAACGATATGGGAGCAGCCCGCGCCAACCGCGGCGGCGGCCCTGCCGGTGTGGTTTCTGCGGATGCGCTTTATGCGGCCCGCGGCTATACTGGCTAGGCTTACATACTCTTGATGTACGGGGAGGGAATCCGCCTCATGTATTATCCTTTTTTCGATCCCACGATGCTCCTTTTGATCCCGGCGCTGCTCCTGTCGCTCTGGGCTCAGATGCGCGTCAGGAGCACCTTCGAACGCTTCAGCCAGGTGCAGGCGCGGGGCGGCGTCACGGGCGCCCAGGTGGCGCGGATGCTGCTGGATCGTTTCGGACTGTCCTCCGTGCCGGTCAATCACGTTCAGGGGAACCTGACCGACCACTACGACCCCAGGGACCGGACGCTCAGCCTGTCGGACTCGGTCTACTCCAGCTCCAGCATCGCCGCCATCGGAGTCGCCGCCCATGAGGTGGGGCACGCCATCCAGCACAGCGAGGGATACGCGCCCCTGATGTTCCGCAACCGGGTGGCGCCTGTGGTTGGTTTGGTCTCCAACATGGCCATCCCCCTTTTTTTCATCGGCCTCCTGATGCGCGGTCAGTTTCTGATGAACCTGGGCATCGTGCTCTTTCTGGGCGCAGTCGTCTTCCACCTGGTGACGCTGCCGGTGGAGTACAACGCGAGCTCGCGCGCCATCACGATCCTGAACGGGACGGGAGCCCTGGCCCAGGATGAGCTGAACGGCGCCAGGAGCGTTCTGAACGCCGCCGCCTGGACCTACGTCGCCGCCGCCCTGATGTCCGTGCTGCAGCTGGTGCGCCTTCTGGTCCTGAGGGGTTCCTCTCGGGATCGCTGATTCGCGTATGGGACGAATCTTCGTTTTGCCGTCAAAATGCAGCGATGGGGCACCCGTCGGGGGGTGCTCCTTTTTCTTTCGATTTCGGGGGCCTTGGGGAGGATATCGTGCGCGGGATTGAGGGAGCGCTTCACGTACTGGCCCGTGTGAGGGAGGGGCGCTTCGCCTCGGAGGCCCTGCGGGACTCCGGCTCGGCGATGGCCCCCGGGGATCTGTCCCTCGCCGCCTCGTTGGTCTATATCGTGCTGCGGCGGGAGGAGATGTGGCGGCACATCGTCGGGGGGTTCCTGCGGTCCGGGGATTCCCGGAGCCGGGGCGGCGGGGGCCGCTCTCCGGGGCGGCCCGCGGCGGGAGGGCGCCTGCCGCCCCAGATCGCGGACTGCCTGCTGGTGGGGGCCGCGGGGCTTCTGGAGCTGCGTCATTTCGCCGGCGGCGTTCTGGTCAACGGCCTGCTGGAACACCTCAAGAACGAGGGGCAGGGAAGGTTCGTCTCCCTTGTCAACGCCGTCCTGCACGCCGTCGGAGAGCGGGGCTCGGAGAGGGTCGAGGCGCTGCGGCGCTCGGCCTCCCTCGAGGACCGTGCCCTCTGGGCGGGAGTGCCCGTCTGGTCTCTGCCGGCCTGGACCAAATCGTGGAAGCGGTCCGAGCTGAACGAGCTTTTCGACCTGATGCGCATCCCGCCGGCATCCTCCCTCCGCGTCTCCCCGGGGCGGGCGGATGCGCTGAAGGACCTGCTGCGGGAAGGGGGGCTGGAGCCCGAGCCCTCCGACATCCCGGGAGCGCTCCGCCTTCAAGGCACCGTGCTTCCCACCTCTCTTCCCGGTTATGAACGGGGGTGGTGTACGGTCCAGACGGAGGGGTCGCTCCTCGTGGCCTCGCTGGCTGAGCGTTTCTGGAGGGAGGGCCCGATTCTGGACATGTGCTCGGGACGGGGAGTCAAGGCCGGCCAGATCCTTCAGTCCCTGCCCGGAGCGCGTGTGGAGTGCTGGGAGCTTTCTCGCGGACGGCACCTGAGCGCCGCCCGCGAGATGCGGCGTCTGGGCGTGGAGGCTCGTGCGGAGCTGCGCTGCGGCAACGCCCTGGAGCTCGAGCCGCGTGAGGCCCCCACCCTTGTTCTGCTGGACGCTCCCTGCTCGGGGAGCGGGACCTGGAGCCGGAAGCCGGAGTCCAAGTGGCAGCTCTCCTGGTCCCGTTTCGACCGCCTGGTCTCCGTTCAGAAGGATTTGTTGGCGCGGGCTTTGGACCTGTGCGCGCCAAATGGTATTATAATTTATGTCACGTGCAGCCTTCTTCGTCAGGAAAACGAGAACGTCGTGGCGGAGGTCCTGTCGGGCCGGGCCGACGGCGTGGAGGTCCCCTCGCCGTGGGGTGTCTCCGGCCCCTTCCGCAGGGGCCGTCCGTGGGGTGCGTACATCTGGCCCGCGTCGCCCTGGCTGGACGGCTTTTACTGTTCCATCATCATGAAGAGAGCGGAGGTCTGAGTGCCGATGGGCAAAGCAATCCGTTGGACCCTGTTGTTGGTCGTCCTGGTGATCTTTTCCTCTGGGGCCGTGGCTTTCTATACGGTGTTCTTCCGGCCGTCGAACACGATCGTCGTTCCGCCCCTCCGGGAGCGTTCCGTGGTCGACGCCGTGGCCGAGGCCGAGCGTCTGGGGTTTGCCGTAAAAATCGAGCAGGTGGTCTCATCCCTGCCCTCGGGGCGCGTGCTGGCCCAGTCGCCCGA
>NZ_CALIAA010000077.1 GCF_938040765.1 uncultured Fretibacterium sp. | reverse complement strand
TTGGGCGCCGCCTTCTTCAGGGCATCGCCTATGGCCTCGACAAGCGACGTCCGGTTGGGGAGCCCCGTGAGGTCGTCGTAATAGAGCTTCCAGGCGAGCCGCATCTCGAGGCGCTTGCGGTCCGTCAGGTCCCGCGCCAGGAAGAGGATCAGCCTTCGCTTTCCGAAGGTGATGGAGCGCTGATGGATCTCGACGGGGATCTCCACGCCGCTCAGGGAACAAAGGAAGGCCTCGTAGACATCCTGTTCCTTCTCCGAACGGGCGGCGCCCTCCCCGTTCCTCCGGACCAGGGCCTCTATCGGCATCCCCCTGCCGTTCCGAGACGCTCCATCCTCCAGGCCGAGGAGCCTCCGGGCCTGGAGGTTCGCCAGGATGACCCCTCCCTCCGGGGTGCAGAGGATCATGGCATCCGGGATGTTCATAACAATGTGCTCAAGCGTCCCGAAGACGACGTTGAAGGACCGGGAGAGGTCCGAGATCTCGTCGTCCCGGGTCACGGGGACGCGAAGGGACAGGCTGAGCTCCTCGGTGATCGTGTCCGCGACCTCCCGCAGCTTTTCGAGGCGCTCGAGGACCAGGCGGGACAAAAGCTCCATCACGGCCACCACGACGACGATGCCGTTGAGGAAGATCCAGAGGTAGGAATTGTAGACCGCTCTCTTGCCCTCGTTGTAGATGTCGCGGGAGGTGCGGATCATCAGGGCGTAAGGCTCATCGGAGCCTATGACCGCGCTGCGCGTCTGCCACACCAGGGCCTGTCCCTCCGCCGACTCCTCGATGGCGACGCTTCGGCTCCAGCGGTCCGGGTATCGCTGGAGAGGGACGGGGAGGAATTCGCAGGGGCTCCCGAGCGTCTCCGATATCTGCTTCAGCCGCTTCGCAAAATCCACCCCGACGATGATCACGCCCCTTGCGGGGCCGCTCCAGTTCGTCATCAGGATAGGATTGCTTCCAAAAAGGTACGTGCCGCCGTCCAGGTTCATGAAATGGGGGGAAAGCGTCCGCTCGTCGGGGCCGAAATCGGACGCCCCGGGCTCCATCGCCAGAAACTGCGGTCCCACCGCCTTGAGCCGCCGCAGCGCCTCGTTGCTCAGGGGGACCTCGCGGCCGAGCTCGTTGATCATGTACCCCACCACGATGTTCATGTCCCGGTCGAGCACCGCCAGAAAATCGATGTCCAGCGCCCGAAGGCTCATCCCGGTCAGCAGCTCCTCGAAGCGCAGGTTGTCCCGCGTCTCCATGAAGGAGTACATGGCGTCCCACGCGCCCCAGTCGGCGACGTAGCCGGTCAGGCGGTTGACCTCGTCGTCGATGTACTTCTGCAGAAGAAACATGTCCTGTTCGAAAAAGCGGCGCTCCATACCCTCGAACGCCTTGACGGTCCTGTGGGTCGTGGTCGCGCTCATGACCAATGAGAGCCCCAGGAGGATCCCCACGATGGCCCGGAAGATTTTTTTCTGCAATTTCATGACGCGTTTCCTCGTTCCATGCCATCCTCCCGATGACGCAAACGCACTTGCCCGATCCCGGCCGGGTAAACCGGGAACGAACAGGACCTGTCCTAGTACCCAATTCCAATGGGCCGAACGACTCACAGCATATTTCAGTATAACATCAAATGAGGAGAAATACGCAAATTATATGTCCCCCGGACACAGTATACCGAAAGCCTGCCTTTAGAGCCAGAATCAATCCCTGGCGGCGGCTTTCATACAACTGGGCTCCCCTCACATCGAGCAGAAGAAAGCATATCCGATACTCATCCAATTTCCACAGCAACATCGGTGCCATCCGGCTCCATCAATCGCAGGAACGCCCAAGCCGTATAACCAATCTCCTTGTTGGGAGGATAAAGGAGCCAAACGTGGCGCTTAAGTTCCTCCAGACCTCTAAGGGCCAAGACCTTAATTCCAGCCGGACGGCACCGATTGCTCAGGGCTATATCCCCGACGATGGACACCCCCATGCCGTTGGCTACCATCAATTTGATCATATCGGTACTGCCTGCCTCAATGATATCTCTCGGGGCAACTCTGTTCAGAAGGAAGTATTGTTCTACATAAGAGCGCAGAGAGGGGGCCTGTGCGTGCATCAAGAACACCTCATCGGAAAGATCTTGGGGTGAGACCAAAGAACGGCGTGCCCATAAATGCCAGGTGGGGAGGATCAAGGAAAAACCGCTCAATCCCCCCATCAAGGTTCTGGCAGGAAAACCCGTATCACGAGTTCCCTCAAAAATTTCATCGACAGCGATAAAGTCAAACTCGTTGGCCAGCAACTCCTGCTTCAACGCTATTTCACTTCCGATTCCTACCTTTATGCGTATCCCCGGAAAAACACGACTAAATTTCTCCAAATGTCTCGAGAGGACCATACCTGCATTTTCAGTCGTTCCAACAACCAGTTTGCCGTCTCCATATTGTAAATTTTTCAAGGCACGCAGGCGCTTGGGAATTTCCTCCATCGACGAGACGATACCCCCTGTCCACTCGTACAATGCTTTACCCTCAGGGGTAAATTGAAT
>NZ_CALIAA010000076.1 GCF_938040765.1 uncultured Fretibacterium sp. | reverse complement strand
TGCATTGTCCCGTGGAACGGGACAGGCCCCTGTCGGCCCTCTCCACCCTGGGGGTGGGGGGATGGGCGCAGTGTTACGCCGAGCCAACGGAGCTCGAGGACTTCCTCGTCCTGCGTCGGTTTTCCCATCGGGAAGGCGTGCCCTTTCATATCGTCGGAGGGGGGAGCAACGTCGTCTTCGCGGACGGACCGATTCCGGGCGTCGTCGTCTCGACCCGCCGATGGAGCGCCGTCCGGTGGCTGCCGCGGGAGGATCGCGTTGTGGCGGACGTGCAGGCGGGGTATGGTCTCGCCTCCCTGGTGGCTGCCGCGGCAAAACGGGGCTTGACGGGATTGGAGTTTGCCCTGGGGATCCCCGGGACCGTGGGTGGTGCCGTCGCCGGAAACGCGGGGGCCGGAGGGCGGAGTGTCGGCGACGGGCTCGAAGAGGTGCTCTCCGCGGAGCCGGACGGGACCCTTCGCAGGTGGAGGGCGGAGGAGTTCTCCTGTTCCTATCGCAGGTGTTCTCTCTCGGAGCCGGGGCGTTTGCTCCTATCCTGTAAAATGATCCTGGGCCCGGCCCCCAGGGCCGAGATCGAGGAGAGCCTGGAGCGCTTCCGATCCGCCCGGAGGATACAGCCTCATGGCGGCAGGAGCGCGGGCTGCAGCTTCAAGAACCCGGACGGCGAGAGCGCCGGACGCCTTCTGGACCGCTGCGGCTGTAAGGGGATGGCCATAGGGGATGCCGTCGTGTCCGACCGTCACGCCAACTTCATCCTGAACCGCGGCCGTGCGACGGCGGGGGATGTTCTGTCCCTGCTGCGGGCCTGTCGGCGCAGGGTGTTCGAGCGCACGGGGGTCCTGCTCGAGCCGGAGGTCCGGTTTCTGGGATGGGAACCTGCCTGGGATGAGGAGCCAGCCCCGGATATGAAGAACGCATTGAGCCGGGCTCCCCGGTCTTGTCCTTACGGGGAAACTTTTTGTTGAGGGAGCGGTGTTTTGCGTCGGATGAAGTTTCTTCTGTTCGTGATGTTCCTCGGCGGAGTCTGGCGCCTCTACGAGTACAACGAGTGGATGTCGCTGAAGGGCTGCCGTATCGAGGCCGACAATCAGGCTCTGGAGAAGCGTTTTTGGAAGATCCTTCCGGCGCGGAGCGTGCGTTTCTGGCTCTTCTTCCTTCGGGATGCGGAGAGGGTGAAGGAGTTTCTGGAGCGTGCCTCGCCTGTGACCGTGTCCACCCGCATGGACGGGTTCGGCCGTTTCGTCACCACGATGAAATGGCTGAAGCCATGGCTGAGGGTGCAGTGGCGCGGCCGGCTGTGGTGCATCTCGCGGGAGGGCCGCATGTGGGATGCTTCGGACTCGGGCGAATCGCCCGGGGGCCTGGAGGTGAAAGGGCCGGTCTGGCACTTGGCTTCGTTGAGCGACGATGTGCGGCCCATGCCGTCGGGGGTCTTTTCGTCCCCGATATCGATCGATGCCGTCGCCGCGTTTCTGCAGGAATATCAGGATTATCCGTGGTTCGGCACCGTGAAGGAGATCGTCCTGGACCGCAGGGCCGGGGCCGAACTCTACCGTTTGACCCTCGAGAGGGGAAAACAGAAATTCGAGCTCTTGATACAACGGAGCAAATATGGCGGCCAGGAGCTGGGGGCCATGTTGGGGGACATCCTGGAGAAGCTTGCGAAGGAAGCCGGCAATCACAGGATCGACGCCACTTACGAAGGGAAGATATTGTTGCGGAGTCTACCCGGCGGGCCAAACGAAGGGAGTTTGAAATAATTGCATAGGGAGACGGACATCTTAGTCGGACTTAGCGTTGGAACCACGAAAGTCACCGTTATCGTGGCGGGAAGGGACCCGCGCTACCAGGATTCCGTCCAGGTGATCGGCGTGGGATGCTCCCCTTCACGCGGTATCTCAAAGGGCGTTATCGTCAATTTGAACGAGGCTACGGAGTCCGTCCTGAACGCGGTGAGAGATGCCGAGAACATCGTGGGACAGGAGTTGACGTCGGCCGTCGTTGCGTTCAACTCCCTGGAGGTGAACAGCGTCATGACGGAGGGGATGGTGGCGCTGGGGGGACGCGAGCCCAGCCGGGTCGAGATCCCGGATCTGGATCGGGTGATCGAAGCCGCTCAGAGTCGGCTTTCCCTCTCCAAGAACACGCTCTCCGTGCATACGATCCCGGTCCGTTATTTTCTGGACGACCGTTCGGTCGACGAGCCTCTCAATATGACGGGGATGCGCCTCGAGATGGCGCTTCAGACCGTTTCCGTCCCAAAGACCTATGTGCAGAACGTCATTACCTGCGTCGAGGATGCGAGGATACATGTGGAGGGCCTGGTCATCAAGCCCCTCGCCTCCTCCCTGGGGGCGTTGACGAACGAGGAGATGCGCATCGGGACCGTATCCCTGTCCATTGGGGGCGGTTCGACGGGCCTCGTCCTCTATCAGGCCGGCCGGCCTTTCAAGATTCGGAGTTTCCCCATCGGCGGGGACCACATCACGAACGATCTTGCCGGAGTGCTTCGGATCTCGCTGGAGAAGGCGGAGGACCTCAAGAAACGCCTTTTCACCGAGGAGGAGGAGACGCTTCGGAGCGAGGGGATCGACGTCGGCCTGGCCCTTGACGTGATCTGCGCCAGGGTGGAGGAGCTGTTTGTGGATCATGTTCGGGAGGCGCTTCGGGAGTGCGACCCTCAGCTCTTCCCCGGAGGTGTCGTCCTGTCCGGAGGCGTCGCCGGGACTCCCGGGATCGGGGAGATGCTCTCCGATATCCTGAGTATGCCGGTCCGCATCGCAAACCCAGGGGCGCTCTACCCCATGCCCCCCGGCCGCGAGGACCCAAGCTATGTCAGTGCGGCAGGGCTTCTGAGGTATATTCTGTACCACCGGCGTTATCCGCATCTTTTCATCGAACCGCCGCAGACGGAGCTGCTCCCGCTGCCGAGGGCCGGGGTCAAAGAGCCCGTGGAGCCCTATCGAAGTCCGTCGTCGGGGCCTAAATGGAACATGAAAAATATGCTGGATAAAATAAGGGAAAACATCAAAGACCTGTTTTGACGGCTGACGAGTGCCTGAACCGTAACTTTAAGGACGATTCGTGTTTCTTGACGAGGAGGCAATGGCCGAAGCGGCACGGGGCCAAACGTCGGATTCGGAGATCGGCAGGGAGGACTATCGATGGAGCAGACTCAAATGTTTCAGCTTACTGATTCCATAAAACAGCGGGAGAACATCATCGTCTTCGGGGTGGGCGGCGGCGGCGGCAACGCTTTGAACCACATCATCAACTCCGGTTTGGAGGGCGTGGAATTCGTCGCGGCCAACACGGATGCCAAGGCGTTGGCCCTGAACAAGGCTCCCAACAAAATCGTGTTGGGTGAGAAGCTGACCCGCGGCCTCGGAGCGGGGCCAACCCCCAGGTGGGGATGGATGCCGCCAAGGAGTCCATGGATCGCATCAAGGAATACATCGAGGGAGCGGACATGCTTTTCGTCACGGCGGGCATGGGAGGCGGAACGGGGACCGGAGCGGCTCCCGTCATCGCCGATATCGCCCGTGAGATGGGCATCCTCGTCGTCGCCGTGGTGACCCTTCCCTTCAGCTTCGAGATGCAGAAGCGTTTTCTGACGGCCCAGGACGGCATCGCCCGCCTGAAGGACAACGTCGACGCGCTGCTTGTCGTCGAGAACGACCGGCTTCTGGGACTGGCCGACGAGAAGCTGCGGCTGGTGGACGCCTATCAGATGGTGGACGAGGTCCTGCGTCAGGCCGTCCAGGGCGTGACGGACCTGATCGTGAAACCGGGGGTCATCAATCTCGATTTTGCGGATATCAAGACGGTCATGCGCAACGCGGGGTCCGCGATCATGGGAATCGGCGTGGGGGAGGGGGACAGCCGTGCCGAGCTGGCCGCCAAGGCGGCGATCAAGTCCCCGCTCATGTCCGTTCCGATGCAGGGCGCCAAGGGGATCCTTTTCAACGTGACGACGGGGTCCGACGTCACGCTCGCTGAGATGGCCCGCGCAGCCGAGGTCATCAAGTCCACGGCTGATCCCACTGCCGAGGTGATCTGGGGACACGTCATCGACGACGAAGTTGGGGACGCCATCCGTCTGACCCTCATCGCGACGGGATTCCCGGAGAGCAAGGCCAAGCCGGCGCCGGTTGTGGAGAAGTCCAGGAAGGAAGTCCCCTCTCCGTCCGTTCGGACGATTTCCTCGCTCTTCAGCTCCAGGAAGAACGAGGGGAACGGCTTCGAGGAGGCCCGGCTGCAGGCGCCGGGGGAGGAGGAGACCGATCTGTTTCGAGGGGTCCCGAAGACGGCCTACGATCTGCCCGCCATCTACCGGAAGCGCCAGCAGGAGTAAGGACTTCGGGCTTCTCGACGTAGAGTGAGGGGGTCGGACTATTGGCTTCACGAGAAAGCAGGCGTTATAAACGAAGAGGGGTCTCGATATCCTTCGGAGATATCATGTTGCCGTTCGTGGGTATTGTGGCGATCGGCCTCTTGGTCGTTGCCGGAAAATTGTTCTTCGTGAGCGGAGTCCGCGTGGATCGAAACGCCGTACTCCTGGCACGAAACCGCCAGCCTGTCGAACCCGGAGCGGCGCAGGCGGAGACGGGCGAACGGAAGGTCGTTCCTCCGTCCCCCGAGGGAACGGGGGACTCGTCGGCCTTCGCCGGGGCCTCCTCGGATGCGGCGTTGAATGGAAAACCGCTGGGGCAGCGCAGGGTCTCCATGACCCTGGACGTCCTGGCCATCCCTTATGGAGACGTTTCGTCCGAAAAGGCCGGCCAAAAGGCAGCCTCGCCCAGAAAAGAGGCAGCGCCCAGAAGAGAGGTAGTCTCGCCCAAGAAAGATGCTGATGCACCCAGACCTGCGGGGAAACGCGTGAATGTCGTCGTCTCGCCGCCCCCCAGGTCCCGGAAAACTCCGGTCGAGCCTCCAAAAGCCTCGCCCCCGCCTTCGCCTCGAACTGCCCGTAAGGCTGAACCCGGGCCTGCCCCGACCAAGCGGCGCGAGGTTCCGGTGACGCCTCCGGCGCCCCCGGCGCCGCCCAAGCAGGCTCCCAATCCAAAGAGTCCGCCATGGCGCGTGCAGGTGGGGGCATTCTCGACCAAGGAGTCCGCTTCCGAGGTCTCGCGGAAACTGTCGCAGTCCGGCTATAAGGTTTCCATCCTGTCCGGAGTCCGGTTCCACAGGGTCGTGGTTCAGGCCGGTTCGTCGCGGCAGGATGCGTTGACCCTTGCTTCGCGCCTCCATAAGGAAGGTTTCCCCGATGCGTTTTCCATCCCTCCGCTCGCTTATTGACGGAGGCGTCCCGAGAAGGAAGGAGCGAGCATCATCATGATTCGAGAGGTCCATGTCCCGGGGGCGGAGGACTTCGACGATGTCGAGTCGCTTTTGGCCCTTGCGGCCTCCCCGGGGATTCGCCCCGGCCTGGAGCGGGTCAGGCGCCTTCTGGAGCTCCTGGGGAACCCTCAGGACGACTATCCGGCCCTGCATGTGGTTGGGACGAACGGCAAGGGCTCGACCTGCGCCTTTCTGGAGTCCGTCCTGCGGGCCGCGGGATACCGGACGGCCTTTTACAGCAGCCCTCACCTGGAGAGCCCCGGGGAACGCCTTTTGATTGCGGGGCGCCCACTCGCTGCGGACCGATGGATGGCTGCGGTTCAAAAAACTGTGGATGCCGTGAGGGGAGACTCGTCGCTCGAGGCGGATCCCCCCTCTTATTTTGAGATGGTCACGGCGGCGGCCTTTTGCCTTGCGTCGGAGGAACGGGCGGACGTCGCAGTGGTCGAGGCGGGCCTGGGGGGAAGGCTGGATGCGACGAACCTGCTGGGCGACGTCGTCTGTTCCGTCGTCGCCTCCATCTCCAGGGATCACTCCGAATACCTGGGGGACACGCTCGAGAGGATCGCGGGGGAGAAATTCGCCGTCGTGCGCCCCGGCGTTCCGGCCTGTTGCCTGGGGGATAATGCCGGGCTGATCCCGCTCTTCAAGTCCTTCTGTGCCCGGGCGGGAGCCCTGCCCTACGTCGTCTCCGAGGATTCCGAGGCGATCAACGTCCGTGTGACGGACTGCGGATGCTCCTTCGATTTTATCGGAAAAAGCCTGTCCCTTCGGGATGTTCGCATTCGCATGGTCGGACGTTATCAGGTGTCCAACGCGGCGCTTGCCCTGTCGGTCCTGGAACGGACGTGGGATCGTTTTCCCCGGCTCACCCCCGAAAGCGTTCGCGAAGGGATGGAGGCCGCCTTCTGGCCGGGCCGCCTGGAGGTGGTGCGGAAAGCCCCCCTCGTCGTCCTGGATGGGGGGCACAATGAGGACGGGGTCCGGAAGCTGGTGGAGAGCGTCCGGGAACTCTGGCCGGGCCGCAGGGTCGGAATCGTGTACGCGGCCATGCGGGACAAGGAGTACGGAGCCTGTCTTTCCCTGCTGCAGGGCCTGTCGCCGGCGCTTTATGTCACGGCCGTCCCCAGGCTTTCGAGGAGCCTCGAGCCCGCCGGGCTCCTGAAGGCGGCCGAGGGCTTTTCGTGGCGGAACGCCCCATGTCCTTTCGATTCCCCCCTCGACGCCGTGGAGGCCGCGGCGGCGGAGAACGAAGTCGTCCTCGTCTGCGGCAGCCTCTACCTGATCGGCTGGATTCGTCCCAGGCTGCAGGGGCTGAAAAATGAATGAAGCGGGAGAAGGATGGTTGAAGATGGATCCCTTGTCGAGACGCCTGCGGTGCACCCCGGATCATTTCGCGGTAACGGAGCGGGACGGACAGACGGCCCTGGAGTTCTTGCCGGATGTCTCGTTTGCGGAGGTCCGGCTGTTCATGAGGGGGAGGCTGCTGGATGCCTCGGGCGGGAGGGCCGGGGTTATTCGGGAGCGCCTGACCTGTTGGCTGGGCGAGCCCCTTCCGCTGGTTGCGCCCCATCAGGTCCATGGGGTCTCGATCCTCGATTCCGTGCCGGAAAACGTCCTGCCCCTTACGCCCAAGGCCGACGGGGTCCTCTTGACGAGTCCCGGCCTGGAGGCGTCGCTGCGTTTTGCGGACTGCGCCCCCGTGGTGGTCATGCCCTCCGGGGAATGGGCCGCCGCCGGAACGCCCTGGGTGCTCCTGATGCACTCCGGTTATAAGGGAACGGTGCAGAACATCGTTCGCTCCGGGCTCGACGAGGTGGCCAGACGTTTCGGGGCCGATGCCGTGCGCTCGGCCTCCGCCTGGGTGGGGCCCTGCATCGGCGGGGGCAATTATCCCCGCACGATGGAGGAGTGGACGGCCCGGGGCCTCGAGGCCTTCCGTGCCGAGAACGTCTGTGAGATGGAGGGGCATTTCTATTTCGACATTGCGGGAGAGATTCGGCTGCAGCTGATGGAGTCGGGGATCGACCAGGACCGCATCTTCGTTTCGTGTCTGGATACCTTCGAGCGCCGGGAGGTCTGTTATTCCTACAGAGGGGGAGACCGGGAGGACAGGATGTTCCTTCACGCCCGTCTGCGCCCGGCCTGAGGCGTTTTTTTCGTCCTTCCGGAGAAACTTGCTTCGGGATATGCCACAAAATCGTCTCCGACGGGGATAATAAAAGCGAAGCAAAAAGAAAAGGGGCCTCGTTGAGGATCGAAGGTCTTGAGCGTTCGAGACTCCTTTGTCTCATACGAATCCTGGAGGACAACCGCGATGGAATCGGCGATCAAGAGGGTGGGCGTGATTGGCGTCGGCCATTTGGGGCAGCATCACGCACGGGTATATACGGAGCTTTTGGATGCACGCCTGGTCGGCATTGTGGATCGGGACGAGGAGCGTGCGCATCTGATAGGCGAGAATCTTGGGGTCCCCGCCTATTCCACGATGGAGGAGCTGATCGCCCGGCAGGCCCCGGATGCGGTCTCGATCGTCGTCCCTACCAGCCTTCATTTCGATGTGGCCAGGGCGGCGATGGAGGCGGGCATCCATGTCCTGGTGGAGAAGCCGGTGACGACCCGTCCCGATGAGGCCGAGGAGCTGCTGAAGCTCGCCGCGAAGAAGGACCTAGTCCTTCAGGTCGGCCACATCGAGCGGTTCAACAGCGCCGTGCGCTATATCTCCCAGACGGTTCACACCCCGATCTATCTGGAGTCCAAACGGATAGGGCCTTTCTCCCCGCGCATCAACGATGTGGGGGTCGTCCTGGACCTGATGATCCACGACATCGATATCGTCCTCTCCCTGGTCTCGTCCCCCATAGCCCGGATCGCGGCGACGGGGCGGTGCGTCCATACGGACCACGAGGACATCGCCGATGCCCAGATCACCTTCGAGAACGGGGTCATGGCCCACATCCTGGTCAGCCGCGTCTCGGAGAAGAAGCAGCGGCAGCTGGACATCATGGAGCCCCAGCGCCACATCACGGTGAACTACGAGACGCAGACCGTCCAGATCAATCGGTGCGTCCGGGACTCCAACGGGCAGACCGAGATCCTGGAGACGCCGATCTTCCCCAAGAGCGAGCCCCTCAAGCTGGAGCTGGCCCATTTTATCGGCTGCGTCAGGGAGAGGCGCCAGCCCCTCGTGGGGATACGGGACGGCAAACGTGCCTTGGAGGTCGCCATCGAGGTGCTGCGTCAGATCCACGAACGCCCTGCCGCGCAGGGGGATATGGCGCAGTTGGGGGCCGTTTCCTGAAAAAACGGAGGGAACGGGGAACCGCTTGCGGGGGCGGCGGATTATGTCGAGCAAATAAAAAGGGAGCCCCCCGGGGCTCCGTTTCTTTGTTTCGTTAGCCTGGAACTTGGAAAGGGTGGCTTAGAGCTTTTCGACGTTGGCTGCCTGGGGACCTTTCTCGCCGTTCACGATTTCAAAAGACACCTTCTGGCCTTCGGCAAGGGTTTTGAATCCATCACCAAGAATAGCGCTGTAGTGCACAAAGACATCCTTACCTTCATCAGCCGTAATGAAACCATACCCCTTGCTCTCGTTGAACCACTTCACGGTACCCTGAGCCATCAAGAAAAGCCTCCTAAAACAGAAGAAATTACCGACCCTTAAGACGGTGTAGATACAGATTACAGTGATTGTGAGGATATGTCAAGGGGCAGAGAGCAGCTTGTC
>NZ_CALIAA010000075.1 GCF_938040765.1 uncultured Fretibacterium sp. | reverse complement strand
CATCCGGGACGTCCAAGCACTGGTGGATATGGGGTACCTGGACCGGGAATCCACGGTAAACCTCTCCAACGAGGAATCCTCGCGTCAGAAACTGGCGCTGGAGCTGGAGAAGTCCCTGAACGAGATGAAGGCCGCCGCGGCGTCCCAGGCCCAGAAGAGCACCGTATCCTACGGGCAGCAGCTCTACAGCGACAAGTCCAGGAGGCGCTAGGACGCTCGATGGACCTCTCCCTGGAGTCTTTTCTGCCCGTTCTTGCCGCGGTCCTGGGCGCCTGCATGGGGTCCTTTCTCAACGTCGTCGCCCACCGCAGCCTGGAGGGGCGGCCCTGGTGGGGGAGCGAGCGCTCCGTCTGCGAGTCCTGCGGACGCGTCCTCTCCTCGTTGGAGCTCATCCCCATCCTCTCCTGGGTGGCGCAGCGCGGGCGGTGCCGGGGGTGCGGCGCGCGCGTCTCCCCGCGCTACCTGATGGTCGAGCTCATCGGGGCCCTTGCGGCGGCGGGGACGGCGTGGCGCTGGGGCGTCTCCTGGGCCTTTCTCATCTCCCTGGTCGGGGCCTTCGGCCTGCTGCTGAACGCCCTCACCGACTACGAGGCTGGGGAGGTCTTCGACGCCTTTGCCCTGTCCATGGGGATAGGCGGCATCCTGATTCGCCTGGTGGGGGGGCGCGACGCCATTCTGGAGGGACTTCTGGGAGCGGCCGTCGGATGGGGGATCTTCGCCCTCATCATCCTTGCCAGCCGCGGGGGGATGGGATGGGGCGACGCCTGCTTCATGGCCGGGATCGGCGCGATCCTCGGCTGGCGCCTCACCCTCCTGGCCTTCTACGCCGGCATCATGGCCGGGGGCGTGGGGATCGCCGTCCTCATGATCCGCGGAAAGGTCCGCTGGGGGCGGGGGGACTCCATCCCCCTGGTGCCCTACCTGGCCGTCGGATGTTACCTTACGCTCATCTGGGGACCTCAGGCGCTTGCGTTCCTCGGGGAGCGCTTCGGAGCCCCGGGGGCCTTTCTGCCTCCCTGGCCGTTCCGCTGAGGGCTCCAGGGTATCGATCATGGCAGGACGAGGAAGGGGACGCTCCTGCAGCGTCCCCTTCCTGCTTGTCGGGCTACTCCAGACCCTCCCGCAGACGCTTCATGTTGGCGGGGATGTCGCCACGGACGGCCGCGGAGATCACCGCCACGCCGTCCGCTCCGCAGGCCATGACCTCCCCGAGGTTATCCAGGGATACGCCCCCGATCGCGACGACGGGGACGGCGGCCGCACGGGTTATGGCGCGGATGCCGTCCAGGCCGATGACCTGCGCGTCCTCCTTCGAGCCCGTGGGGAATACCGCGCCGACGCCCAGATAGTCCGCCCCGTCGCGGACGGCGCGGTCCGCGTCCTCCGGGGTGCGGGCCGAGGCCCCGATGATGAAGGGCCGCGGGGCCAGCCGCCGGGCCTCGGCCACGGGAAGGTCGCCCTGCCCCAGATGCACGCCGTCGGCCCCGCAGGCCAGAGCGATATCCAGCCGGTCGTTCACGAAGAGGGGCACGCCCAGCTCCCGGCAGAGGCACAGCATCTGCCGGGCCTCGGCGAACAGTTCTCCGCCGTCCGCCTCCTTGTCCCTCAGCTGCAGGGCCGTGGCGCCCCCGGCCAGGGCCTGACGGGCCTGTTCCTCCAGACGGAGCGGCGCCCCGACGGTCCGGTCCGGTATCACGTAAAGGCGCATTGCGCGCCGCAGGTCGATCCTTTCGTGTAGGGTCGTCATATCGCCGCCTCCAGATCCCAGCGGGCCGAGGAACCGGAGAAGTCCTCGGGAGCGAGCCGATGAAGCGCGTCAACCAATGCCGCCGCGAAAGTGCCGCTTCCACGGGCCTCCCGTTCCGCCCGCTCCGAGGCGAGCCCCATGGCGAGCAGCCCGCAGAGGCTTCCCAATGCCGGCTCTCCACAGGCGGCCGCCGTGGCCAGGACAACCGTCCCGGCCGCACATCCGCTCCCCGAGATGCAGGGCAGCAGGGCGCTGCCGCCCCGGATCAACGCCACGGATTCGCCGTCGCCGAGGATGTCCTCCGGCCCCGTGGCGCAGGCTGTGCAGCGGTGTCTGCGGGCCAGCCGCGTCACGCCGCTGCGCAGGTCGCCGGACTCGGCGACGTCCACGCCCCGGGTCGCCCCTCCCGTCCCCGCCATCAGGGATATCTCCCCCGCGTTTCCCTTGAGGATGGAGAGCGCGTGTCGTGCCAGGATGCCGTCGAACAGCTTGACCCTCAGGCGGGACGCCCCGTAGCCGACGGGGTCCAGAAGCGTCATGCGCCCCAACCTCGACGCCGCGGCGAGTCCCAGGTTCACGGCCTCGATGGAGTCCGGCGTCGGAGTCCCCAGGTTGGCCAGAAAACCGTTCGAGAGGGCGGCCAGCTCCTCCGTCTCCGCAGGATGCTTCGACATGAGGGGGGACGCGCCGACGGCCAGGCAGACATTGGCCTGAAGCGGCGCCGCCACGTCGTTGGTGATATGGAAGATCAGCGGCCTCCTTTCGCGAAGCGCGCTCCAGGCCTCCTTCACGTCGTTCTCCGTGATATCCCTCAATTTTTTTATCGCGCCCATCGTGTCGTCCTCCATCGCGGTTTTGTCTCCAGCCGTCGCAGCGCTGCTCCCTAAAGAAAAAACTCTCCATTCCTCAGGAATGGAGAGCCTCCGCATGACAATTCGGAAAATCCGACTTCCTGCGCCGGCATTGTCCGGTTCAGGTTCAGGGGTCGAAAGGGCGCGGCACCCTCTCCTCTCAGCCTGGGCTCCCCCGCGGAAATAGATTTTATAATGCCGTTTGTTCCATCGTGTACATCGTGTCTATCGTGTTTTGGATACGGCCTCCTGGCTGTTTCTGGCCTCCGGAATCAGCAGCCACTGTCCCCAATCGAAGCGGATCGGCCCGCTGAGGATGTAGAGAGCGAACAGGAAGAGCGGGGCCGCGGTTCCCAACAGGCAGAAGGACAGGGAGACCAAGAGGAACAGCGCCAGACAGTGTTTCTTGTCCGCGCTCCTGCGAGTGAGCTTTTTGAGGTTCGCGTAGGGGATGCTCGACACCATGAGGAAACCCGTGAAGGCGAGCACCACCGCCATCGCCGCCGGGTGAAGCACCGCGTCGGCCAGGACGAAGGAGGCTGCGAAAAGCCCTCCCGCCGGGCTGGGAAGCCCCTGAAAGGGGCCGGGGATGTGGACCACGTTGAAGCGCGCCAGACGCAGCGCCACGCAGAGCACGAAGAAGCACGACACGGCTGCCCCAAGGATACCGAGAACCCCCCTGAAGCTCACCAGGTAAAACAGCATGCCCGGCGCGATGCCAAAGCTGACGAGGTCGGCCAGGCTGTCGAACTCCAGGCCGAACTGCGTGCCCCCGCCCAGGCTCCGCGCGACCTTGCCGTCGAGCCCGTCGAAGATCGTCGCGAAGAAAATCAGCCACGCCGCGGGCACAAAACGCCCTTCCACGGCCAGCATCAAAGAGAACAGGCCGCATAACAGGTTGCCGCTCGTCACCATGTTGGGCGCTATCTGCCGAAACTCGAGCGGTTTCCGCCTGCGCCATCTTCTGCGTCCCTTCAGGAATTTCACGAATCCATCACTCCCAGAGAGGAGATTCCCGCCCGTACTTTATCTCCATGCTTGATTGACAATCTTACATCCTTCGGCAAATAAATGTCAACTCTCGAGCCAAGGCGGATCATACCGTAGCGCTGCCCGGCCTCCAGGACCTCGCCCCGCCTCAGCCGGCAGACGATGCGCCTGGCGAGGAGCCCGGCGATCTGCACCATCAGGACGGGGCCGTACGGGGTCGAGAGCCCCACGAGGTTGCGCTCGTTGACCTCCGACGCCTTGGGGGCGAAGGCGGCGATCTTCCTTCCGGGCACGTATTCCAGGTAGTCCACCCGCCCCATGCAGGGGGCGCGGTTGACGTGAACGCTGAGGACGTTCATGAATATCCCCACCTTGACCGACGGCCCCGTGAAGGGGTGTTCCGCCTCCGATATCTCCACCACGCGGCCGTCGGCGGGGGAGACGAAGAGCCCGTCCCCCTCGGGCGCCGTGCGGTCGGGATCCCTGTAAAACCAGATGACGAGGACCGCCAGTACGGCCATGACCGCCGCCGGAATGGGAGATACGAGGGCGAAGGCCGCCGAGGCCAGGACGAGAAACGTTATCGTCGGAATTCCGTCCCTTGCGAGCTTCAAAGGGCATACTTCCTTTCCTTGATTTCCTCTTGGAGAAGCGAGGGGCTATTCCGCGGGCCCCTCGTCGGGCCCGAACCCGAAGGCCGGTGCGGGCTCCCGCCCCTCCTCGCCGCCCTCCGTCCGCTCTCCCATGCCGCCCTCCGTCCGGACGATGGTGCAGTCCGCCACGAGGTCGCCCTCGTCCAGGCGTACCGTGATGTTGCCCATGGCCACACGGCTGAGCAGCGGTATCTCCTGCACCGCGACTCGGATCGTCCGACCGCGCGTCGAGACGGCGATCATCTCGTCCTGGTCCCGGACCGCGTGGCAGCAGACGAGGCGCCCGGTCCTGGCCCCCAGGTTCATGGCCCGTACCCCGGACGTGGCGCGGTGGTGCGGCGTGAACTCGGCAAAGCGCGTGCGCTTGCCCACGCCCCGCTCGCTGAGGATCAGGATGTCGCAGTCCTCGCTCACGACGTCGCAGCTGATGATGGAGTCGCCCGGCGCGAGACGCATCGCCCGCACCCCGCGGGCGCCCCGTCCCATGGCGCGGAACTCCTCCTCGGGGACGCGGAGCGCCTGGGCCTCGGCCGTCATGAGGAGGAGGTCGTCGCGGCCGGTCGTCAGACGGACCTGGGCGATCTCGTCCCCCTCGTCGAGGGTGATGACCCGCCGCGGCCGGTTCGAGTCCACGAGCTCGGAGAGCTGGATGCGCTTGGCGACGGCGTCCTTCGTCAGGAAGAAGGCGTAGTTCAGCCCCTCCATGTCGCCGCTGGAGAGAGTGACGACCCTCTCCCCCTCCTCCAGGGGCAGAAGCCGGGAGATCTGTTTGCCCTTGCCCGTCCGGGTCTCGGGTATCGAGAAGCCCTTGAGGATCAGAACGCGCCCCTTGTTGGTGAAGAAGTACAGGTCCCGGTGCGTGTGCGTCACGCAGACCGTGGCGATGCTGTCGTCCTCCTGGACCGAGGCGCCCTTGCGCCCCTTGCCTCCGCGCCCCTGCAGGGTGTAGCTCTCCAGGTCCTGGCGTTTCAGGAAGCCGTCCTTCGAGAGCACCACGACGATGTCGCTCTCGGGGATCAGCTCCTCGTCCGCGGACTCCCGGTAGTCGTCGACGATCTCCGTCCGGCGGTCGTCCCCGAACCTCCTGCCCAGGTCCCTCAGCTCGTCCCGGATCACGCCGTCCAGGACCCTGGCGTCGCCCAGGATCTCCCTGTAGGAGGCGATATCCCGCAGCAGCTGGCGCAGCTCCTCGTTCAGCTTCTCGCGCTCCAGGCCGGTCAGGCGCTGAAGGCGCATCTCCAGTATGGCCTGGGCCTGGAGCTCCGAGAACCCGAGCTGGCCGACCAGCCCGTCCTTGGCCTCCGCCGCCGAAGCCGAGGAGCGGATGAGCTGGATGACTTGGTCGATGATGTCGAGCGCCTTGACCAGGCCCTCGACGATATGCTCCCGCGCCAGCGCCTTGTTCAGGCGGAACTGCGTCCGGCGCCGCACCACGCCCCGGCGGTGGTCCAGGAACAGGCCCAAAATTTCCGCTATGGGCAGTTCGCGGGGGCGTCCCTTGTCGAGCGCCAGGTTGATCACGCCGAACGTGGACTGGAGCTGCGTCCGCCTGTAGAGCTGGCGCATCACCAAGTCGGGGTCGCCGTCCCGGGTCAGGTCCAGAACGATGCGCATTCCCTCGCGGTCCGACTCGTCGCGGATATCCGAGACGCCGTCGATCTCCTTGTTCTGGACGCAGGAGACCATCGTCTCGATCAGGTTGGTCTTGTTGACCATGAAGGGAATCTCGGTCACCACGACGCAGGCGCGGCCGCGCTTGCCCTCCTCCGCGTGGACGCGCCCCCGGACGACGATGCGTCCCCGTCCCGTCCTGTAGGCGTCATAGATGCCCTGGCGTCCCAGAATCAGCCCCCCGGTCGGGAAGTCCGGACCGGGCATGCGCTCCAGGATGTCCGCCAGCCCCACCTCTTCGGCGGCTTTTCCCGTCTCCAGAATCCAGCAGAGGACGTCCACGACCTCCCTCAGGTTGTGGGGGGGGATGTTCGTCGCCATGCCCACCGCGATGCCCGTGCTGCCGTTGATCAACAGGTTCGGCAGCACCGCGGGCAGGTACAGGGGCTCCTGGAGCGACTCGTCGAAGTTCGGGCCCCAGTCCACGGTCTCCTCGTCGATATCGGCCAGCATCAGCTCGCCCGTCTCGTGGAGCCGCGCCTCCGTGTAGCGCATGGCCGCCGGACTGTCCCCGTCGATGGAGCCGAAGTTTCCCTGACCGTCCACCAGACAGTAGCGCAGGCTCCAGTCCTGCGCCATGCGGACCATCGTCTCGTATATGGAGCTGTCGCCATGGGGGTGGTACTTGCCCATGGTCTCGCCGACGACGCGGGCGGACTTCTTGTACGCCGAGTTGTGCCGAAGCCCCAGCTCCGACATGGCGTACAGGACGCGCCGCTGCACGGGCTTCAGGCCGTCGCGGACATCGGGCAGCGCCCGCCCCACGATGACGCTCATGGCGTAGTTCAGGTAGCTCTCCTTGATCTCGTCCACCAGGGGCAGGGGGACGACCCTGCCGAACAGAGAGCTTTCCTTGTTCTCTTCCGTCATTAAAAAATCCCTCCCGGATTGCATGCCCCCTCCCCGAAACGGAGGCGGGGCCGGACAACAAAAGCCCGATCGGCAAAGGGACGCCGCCGATCAGGTGCTTTTTATTGTAACACGTGCGTCGGGTTCTTCGTGCCGGGCTCCTTGCCGCCGGGCCAGTGGAGAGCGCCGCGCCCGTCCCGCATCCGCCCCTCCGCCTCCGGTGAGGCGGCCCGCGCCGGGGCCGCGGCTGAGATATAATACCTGCGGCAGGGTAGTTCGACATCGTTCCCCGCGTCCGGGTGCATCCTGGGCGGCGGGGGTAGGCGGTGTCGGCGGTAGACATCACGAAGATATACATATGATTATCGGAGCTGCGGAAGGAAGGTAACGCGATGAAGCCGACGGTGGTCGATCATATAGGGATAGCCGTGAACAGCATTCGGGATTCCCTTGCATTCTGGGAGGGGACGCTCGGGATCCGCTGCACCGGGGTGGAGGAGGTCGCGGAGCAGAAGGTCAGGACGGCCTTCCTGCCCCTGAAGGATACGGAGGTCGAGCTCCTGGAGCCCACGGCGGAGGACAGTCCGGTCGCGAAGTTCATCGCCAAGAAGGGCGAGGGAATCCACCATCTGGCCATCCGCGTGGAGGACCTGGAGGCCGCGCTGGCCGAGCTCAGGGAAAAGGGAGTGCGCCTGATCGACGAGAAGCCCCGCAGGGGCGCGGGCGGGGCCCTGATCGCCTTCGTCCACCCCGCCGCGACGGGGGGCATTCTCTTGGAGCTGTCCCAGCGCTGAACGTGGCGGAGGAAAAGGGGACCGGTTCCGGCCGATACGCGGTCGCCCTGCTGCTCGGGCTCGTCAGGAGGCTGCCGCAGAGGCTGGCCGTGGCTTTGGGCGGCCTGTTGGGGCGCCTGCTCTGGGCGCTCAGCTGGCGGAAGGTCGATCGGGGCGAGGCGCGCTGCGTCGCGGCGCTGGGGGTGGGGATCACCGTCGCGCGCGGCATCGTGCGGAGGTCCTTCGTCAACCTGGGGCGCTCGGCTGTCGAGTTCGTCCGGCTGGATCGGATGATGCCCGGGCTGCGGGAGACGGTGACGGTCGAGGGACGCGAGAACCTCGACCGCGCTCTGGCCCGTGGGCGGGGGGCTCTGCTCATGGCCGCCCATATCGGCAACTGGGAGCTCGCCGGGGCGCGCCTGGTCCTGGAGGGATATTCCGTCGTGCCGCTCTACACGCCCCAGCGCAACCGGGGGGGGCTCAACGACCTGATTCAGCATCAGCGCACGGCCGTTGCCGGGATGAAGATGGTGCCCAGCGAGGGGGCCGGCCTGCGCGAGGCCTTCCGAACCTTGAGGCGGGGGGGGATCGTGGGGTTCCTTCAGGACCTGGACGCCCGGAGCGAGGGGATTCCCGTCCCCTTTTTGGGCCTGCCCGCCAGCGCGGCCGACGGGATCGTGAAGCTGCACCGCAGGTTCGGCTCCCCGGTCGTCCCCGTCCTGTACTTTCGCCGTCCCGACGGGATCTCCCATACCGTCGTCATTCAGGATATCCTGAGCGACGCGCTCGACGCGGACGGCAATCCTTTCGGGGCGGATATGGTAAAGTCCCTTCAAATGTGTCATAATGTTTTGGAGGGTTGGGTTCGGGCTTATTCGGATCAATGGCTGTGGCTTTTGGATCGGTGGGAATCCACGTTGGGGTGACGGTAGGGCTGGATCCCGGAAGGGACAAGGTGGGATGGGCCTTCGTGGGTGAGGGCCGGGAGCTCCTCATGTCGGGGATTTTCCCTGCGGAGGAGCGGGCGCTTTTCTGGCTGGCCCTCAGGGCCCTGGCTGGGGATGCGGGCGCCTTGGCCCCCTGGACGCTGGAGGCCCTCTCGCCGAGGGGAGGAGCGTCCTCCATCGCGGCTTTTGTCGTCGGAGACGGAACGTGCGGCGGCGAGCTCGCCGCGACCGGCGCGCTCGGCCCCAGCGGTCGACCCATGATCTCCCAGGTCGTCGGGCGAGCCTGAAGGAGCAGGATTTCGGCTGCCCCATCCTTCGTGCGGACGAAAGGGGAACGACCCTGGAGGCCCGGATCCTTTATTGGCGTCTGCACGGCCCGTCCTGGTGGCAAAGGCTTTTGCCCCGGACCCTGTGGGTCCCGCCCCGTCCTCTTGACGACCTTGCGGCATGGGCCATCGCCATGCGGGGAATGGTCGGGCCGTGCGAACAACGTGACCGATAAAAATTTTGATAAACGCGCCGGGTTCTTTGCTGGAGAGGGCGTGGTAACCTGGAAGGGAGTCGTTCAGCGATATGGCCGGTATGGATAAGCTTGCCGTTCTCGTCAACAGCTTTGGTTCGTCCGTGATCTCCGTGGGGCGGGAGGTTGGGTTGGACATCTCTTTGAACAAGGCCCAGGTCTCCCCGGGGGTCAAGGTGGCCAATATATGCGCGGCCTCGCTGATCGGAATCGTGGGGAACGGGACGCACGGAACGGCTGTCATCATGCTCGACGAGGTCGGGTTCAAGGCCGTCGTCTCGGCGATGTCGGGCGGCATGATCGCGGCCAACCTGAACGACCCCGTCTCCATGAGCGTGATCGGAGAGCTTTCCAATATGGTCAGCGGCCGTTCCCTGATCCAGGCCGCCCTTGCGGATGTGGACGTGACGCCCCCCCAGCTGATCGTCGGGGACAACATCCAGAACGTCCCGACCCAATCCGCGGGGGTGAAGTGCTTTACGCTTCCTTTTTCCCTGCAGCCGGCGGGCGTGCTCTATCTGGTGCTATCCTTCAACGCCGCCTGATGCGGGCCGTTCCGAGGGAAGGGACCGCCGGGGAACGGACGCCCGGAGGCCATCCTCGGGTTCCGGCCCGAGGCAAAAAGTAAAAAGTGTGGGGCGGCGCGGCTCGGTGGGCCCCGCCGCTTTTTCGTTGTCAATAAAAGCGCTGGCTTGATCGGCGCTTCCTTGATGTCCGGACGGAGGATGTGGTGAGAGTGCGGAAACTTTTGTGCGTGCTGCTGGCTCTGTGTCTGTCCCCATCCCTTGCGGCCGAGGCGGGGGTCGTGCTGGTTCTCTCCGGAGGCGGAACCCGCGGGTTTGCCCATATCGGCGTGATCGAGGTCCTGGAGGAGCGCAAGATTCCCATCGTCGGCATCGTCGGGACGAGCATCGGCTCCCTGATCGGCGCGCTCAAGGCCAGTGGGTACGACGCGGCGGAGATGCGGCGGATCGTCGGAGATCTGGACCTTCCCTCCCTGCTGGCGGAGAACACGGGGCCGATGTTCGTCTTTACGGGAAACGACCGAAGGGCCAGAACGAGCACGGTGTCCGCCCTGACCTACAAGAAGTCGGGCCGGCAGAGGGGCCCCCTGGGGATTCTGACGGGGGACAAGCTCTACCAGTACTTTACGCAACTGATGCGGCACGTGACCGTGACCGACTTCTACGACCTCCCCATCCCCTACGCCGCCGTGGCGACGGACATACGGACGGGGGAGAAGGTCGTGCTCCACGGGGGCAGCCTTCCCTCCGTGATGAGGGCCTCGATGTCCATTCCCGCTCTCTTCGAGCCCTGGGAGATCAACGGTCGCCTCCTGGTGGACGGCGGCCTGGTCTCGAACCTGCCGGTCGATGCGGGCAGAGAGCTGTTTCCGGGCATCCCCGTGATCGCCGTGGACGTCTCGGAATCCCCGTCCCAGGACCGCGAGCTCAACTCCTACATCGACGTCATCGATCAATCCCTCGCGGTCATGATGCGAAAAACCACGGGCGAGGAGGGAAAACACGCGGACCTGCTGATATCCCCCCGGGTCCGGAATTTCTCGTTTCTCGATTCCACGAAGGCGGACGACATCATCGGGCGCGGCCGGGAAGCCATCCTGCCGCATATGGATGAGGTCGCCAGGCTCTCGGACCTCGGTCCCGGGATCCTGGACCTGAACGGAACCCGGTTCACCTCCAACATCGTCGGGGACGTCCAGGTCGAGGGCCTGTCCGACGGAATGGCCTCGGACCTCCGCAAACGTTGCCTCGTCTGGGTCGGCAGGCCCCTGGATCGGGACAGGATCGAGCATGCGGTCCAGCGTCTGACGGAGTCCCCCAGCATCGCCACGGTGGATTATCAGCTGGGACGTACCACGTCGGGGGACGTGCTGGTTCGGCTGGACGTGCGGCAGAGTCCGGAGCTCGAGATCGGGGTGTCCGGCTATACGACGAACCTGCACCACAACCGCTGGCTCTACGTCAAGGGCGTGGCCCGAGGTCTGTTCTCGGATTACGACAACCTCTCGGGCGTCCTGAGGCTCGGCGAGCAATGGGGGATCGACCTTACCTATCAGACGGCGCCCGAGTCCATGAACGCGTGGGAGGTCAACCTGGCGGCGCATAACTGGAGGATCGACTCCAGCGACGGGGTACGGGACTGGGACCGTTACGCCGTGGGGGTGAATCGGCTCTTCCGCTGGGGAGACGTCCGCCTGGGGGTGGGGCTGGCGTACGAGCACGTGGAGGGGACCCGCGGAGCGAGCGGCGACGGGCACAACGCCGTGGGGCCGACCTTCTTCGCCGCCTACGATACCCTGGATATCCCGGGCGACCCCACGAAGGGCCATGCCTGGCGGCTCAATGCGTGGTGGCCTAACCTGGAGGAGCTCAACTACCGGCTCACCTACTTCAAGCCCCTCGAGGTCGGCGACAACTGGCGGACGTACTTCCGGCTGGGCTACGCGGAAGGGGACATGGATTTCCGCAGCCACGCCGCCTACCTCGGGGCCGCCGAGGAGCTCTATTCCGTTTCCTCGCGCCCCGTGGAGGCGGAGCGCATGGTCTGGGCCAACGTGGCCTTCCGGAGGATTCTGAACCGGAGCGTCCTGGGGATCGTGGCCGTGGAGCTCTTCGGGAGCTACGGCTATGCGATGGACAGGGAATACAAAAAAATCGCCTCCCCCTGGGAGGTCGGCCTGGCCGTGAACTTCCCGAACAACATCATCGACGCGAAACTTGCGGCGCTGTACGGGTCCGAGGAGTTCAAGGTGGGATTCTTCCTGGGGGTTCCGATCTGGGATCATTACCCCCTGCCGTAGAACAGGCGGGGCGAAGCGAAGAGGACGGCCCGGCGGAGAGCTGCGGCCGCAGTTTTGGGAGGTTTTGTGTACGATGGCGCGCAACATCACTTCGCGGAGTGTCGATTATTCTCAGTGGTACCTCGATGTCATCAGGGTCGCGGAGCTGGCGGACTACGCCCCGGTCCGGGGCTGTATGGTCATCCGGCCGACGGGCTACTCGATCTGGGAGTCCGTGCAGCGGCATTTCGACGACGCGTTCAAGAGGACCGGACACGTCAATGCCTATTTCCCGCTCCTCATCCCGAACTCCTTTCTGGAGAGGGAGGCGGAGCATGTCGAGGGCTTCTCGCCCGAGTGCGCCATGGTCACCCATGCAGGGGGGGAGGAGCTGGAGGAACCCTTCGCCGTGCGCCCGACCTCCGAGACGGTCATCGGACACATGTACAGCAAATGGATTCAGTCCTGGCGCGATCTGCCCGTCCTGATCAACCAGTGGTGCAACGTCATGCGCTGGGAGAAGCGCCCGCGCCTTTTCCTGAGGACCTCGGAGTTCCTGTGGCAGGAGGGGCATACGGCGCATGCGACGGAGGCGGAGGCCCGCGAGGAGACCCTGAAGATGCTCGAGGTCTACCGCCAGCTCATGGAGGACGTCCTGGCCCTGCCGGTCGTCCCGGGCGAGAAGACCGAGGGGGAGCGTTTCCCCGGGGCCGTGGACACCTACACCTGCGAGGCCATGATGAGCGATGCCAAGGCGCTGCAGGCGGGGACCAGCCATTTCCTGGGGCAGAACTTCGCCCGGGCGTTCGAGATTCGTTTCCAGAACAAGGCGGGCGATCTGGAGGAGTGCTGGACGACGAGCTGGGGCATCTCGACGCGCCTGATCGGCGCCCTGATCATGACGCACTCCGACGACGACGGCCTGATCCTCCCGCCCCGGGTGGCGCCGACGAAGACGGTGCTGCTGCCCATATCGACGGACGAGACGCTGCTGGACGAGTCCCTGCTGCCCAGGGCCAGGGAGTTTTCCAGGCAGCTGAACGACGCGATGGGCGGCCTTCATACCTTCGTCGACACGCAATTCCACATGAGGCCGGGGGACCGCTTCTTCCATCATCTGCAAAGGGGCGTCCCGCTGCGGCTCGAGCTGGGGGAGAAGGACATGAAGGCGGGGACGGTCCGGGCCGTGCGCCGCGATACGGGGGAGAGGCTCGACATCGCTCACGACGCCCTGGTCCCGACGGTGACGAAGGTGCTGGAGGACATTCAGTCCTCGATGTACGCCCGGGCCAGGGCCTTCCGCGAGGAGCACACCTCCTTTGCCGGGAGCTACGAGGAACTCAAGGCGCTCCTGTCGGAGCGGGGCGGTTTTGTGGAGGCCTACTTCGCCGGTTCTCCGGAGGACGAACGGCGTATCCGCGAGGAGACGGGCGGAGCGACGCCCCGCTGCATCCCCCTGTCCGACTCGAGTCGGGGCAAGTGCGTGGTTACGGGGCGGGAGGGGCGGAGGACGATCTTCGCCAAGGCGTACTGAGCTCCGGCCCGGGACACCGGCTGCAGGAATGAGGAAGGGGGGACGGCCTCTCGGAACCGTTCCCCCTCGCTTATGGGGCGGAGGCGACGAAGCCGCCGATACCTTCCCGAGCGAGGCGGCTCGAACGAGCGTCCCGTCCCGGTACGGGATCCCCAGGGGAGAGGAGGGCTGGTTATGAACTTCGACGCGACGCGCTATCGGTATCCTTCGCGCCGCACCGTCGTGTTCGGGTCCCGCGGCATGGTCGCCACGGGGCAGCCTCTGGCCGCGCAGGCGGGGCTGGACATCCTGAAAAAAGGCGGAAACGCCGTGGACGCGGCCGTCGCTGCGGCCGCCTGCCTGACCGTCGTGGAACCCACGTCCAACGGCATCGGAGGGGACTGTTTCGCGCTGGTCTGGTCGGGCGGCCGGCTTCACGGCCTCAACGCCAGCGGCCCCGCTCCGGCCCTGGCCGACGCCGGCATGCTGCGGGGAGCCGGGCACCGGGAGGTCCCTCGGTACGGTTGGGACGCCGTTACGGTACCGGGAGCACCGGCCGGCTGGGCGGAGCTGGTGCGGCGGTTCGGGCGGCGTTCGCTTGGCGAGGTGCTGGCCCCCGCCGTCGCCTGCGCCTCGGAGGGCTATGCCGTGTCCCCGGTCACGGCGCAAATGTGGAAGAACGCCTTTCGGGCGTACTCGGGCCGGTGCGATGGCGACGCCTTCCGGCATTGGTTCGAGACCTTCTGCCCCGGGGGAAGGGCCCCCATGCCGGGCGAGGTCTGGCGTTCTCCGGACCATGCGCGGACCCTCGCGCGGATCGCAGAGAGCGGTGCGGAGGACTTCTATCGGGGGGAGCTCGCGGAGCGGATCGGCGTTTTCGCCCAGCGCTCGGGCGGCTGGCTCCGAGCCTCCGACCTGGCCGCCTACCGGCCCGAGTGGGTGGAGCCCCTGTCGGCGAACTACCGGGGGTACGACGTCTGGGAGATTCCCCCGAACGGGCACGGCATCGCAGCGCTCATGGCGCTGAACCTCTTGAAGGGGTTCGGCCTGCCGGACGAACGGGAGACGGCGGAGGTCTATCACCTGCAGATCGAGGCGATGAAGGTGGCCTACGCGGATGTCCTGGCCTATGTTGCGGATCCCCGCTTCATGTCCTGTACCGCCCGGGACCTGCTCTCCGAGGCCTACGCGGACGAACGCCGAAAGCGGATCGGTGCGGCCGCGCTCGACCCCGCTCCGGGAAGGCCGCCGCGGGGAGGAACGGTCTATCTGGCCGCGGCGGACGGGGAGGGGAACATGGTCTCCATGATCCAGAGCAACTATATGGGGTTCGGCTCCGGCCTGGTGGTCCCCGGAACGGGCGTCGCCCTGCACAATCGGGGCTGCAACTTCAGCCTGGACCCCGAGTCCCCGAACTGTCTGGCGCCGGGCAAGAAGCCCTACCACACGATCATCCCGGGCTTCCTGACGAAGGACGGGGCGCCCGTGGGGCCCTTCGGGGTCATGGGGGCCTTCATGCAGCCCCAGGGGCACCTGCAGGTGGTCTCGAACCTGGTCGATTTCGGGATGAATCCGCAGGAGGCGCTGGACGCTCCGCGCTGGCAGTGGATCGAGGGACGTACCGTGCAGATGGAGCGGGGGGTCCCCGCCGACATCGCCTCGTCCCTTGAGTCGCGCGGCCATAACGTCCGGATGATCGATGATCCGACTCCCTTCGGGCGCGGCGAGATCATCGCGAGGACCTCCTTCGGCACTCTGGCGGGGGGGACGGAACCCCGGACGGACGGCTGCGTCGCCGCCTGGTGATATTTCAGAGGGGAATTTCTCTCCCCCTTTCTTTCGAAAGGAGCCTTGTCCTTTATGCGGCGTTTGTGGTCCATCTTCGTGCGTTTTTTCAGGATCGGCGCCTTCACCATCGGCGGGGGCATCGTCATGCTGGGGGTTATCGAGTCCGAGGTCCGCGCCATGGGGGAGTTCACCGACGAGGAGATCGCGGACATGATCGTGCTGGCCACCGCCGTGCCGGGCCCCATCGCGACGAACCTCTCCTTCGTCGCGGGCAGGGCGCTGGCGGGGTGGAGGGGCGCCTGCGCCGCCGTCCTCGGGACGTCCCTGCCCCCCTTCCTCAGCATCCTTCTTCTGTCCTCGCTGATCCTGAACCACATGTCGAACCCTTGGATGATCGCCTTTTTCCTCGGTGCGGGGGCGGGGGTTGTGGTGGTGGTCTGGAACTCCCTCTGGAAGATGATCCGGGCCTCCGTATTCGTCGGCCAGCCCCAGATGCTGGCCTTCGTTGTGACGGCCGCCCTGCTGATCGTCTGGGACGTCCACCCCTTTCTTGCCCTGGGCGCGGGGGCGCTGGTCTCCCTCGCCGGGGGATGGCTGAGCCGGACCGGGACCGGGAGCCCGTCATGAACACCATCGCCATGCTGGCCGCCGTTTTCGCCAAGGTGGCGTTGGGGGCCTTCGGCGGAGGGCTCGCCACGATACCCTTCATTCATCACGAGCTGGTCGTGGCACGTCCCTGGCTGACGGAGACGATGTTCGCGCAGACCATCTCCCTGGCTCAGATGACGCCGGGGCCGGTGGCCCTGAACTCCGCGACCTTCGTAGGGTACCGCCTGGCGGGGTTCTGGGGCTCGCTCTGGGCCAGTGCGGCCCTCGTGGGGACGCCCATCCTGGTGATCGCGCTCCTCCTGTGGCTGATCTCCCTGGCCTCGGAGCGGATGCGGGGACGCATCGAGGCCTTTCAGAGAGCCCTGCGCCCCGCCGTGGCGGGTATGCTCCTGGTGGCCTTCTGGACCCTGGCCCGTCCCCTGATTCCCAGGGACCTCTCCTCCCTGAGGTCGGCCCTCCCCGGCCTGCTGTTGGTCGGGCTGGTCGCCGTATGTTTCGCCCTGTCCCGGCTCCGGCTTTTCCGGGCCTATCCGCAGCTTCTGATCCTGGCCTCGGCGCTGGCCGGGCTTTGTCTGAAGGGGCTTTTGTCCTGAGGCTTTCCCCGTCCTGCGCGGACGGCGAGGGGGCGGGGACGAAAATTGCGGTGCTTGCGGGGCGCTTTCGGGGTATTTTGTGAGATAATCGAGACGGATCCGAGCGATACAATCTCACTGGAGGTGTTGTTCATGGCGACGAAGGTGGCAATCAACGGGTTGGGACGTATCGGGCGCATCGTGCTGCGCTGCTGGGTGGAGCGCAGGTTCAAGGATATCGAGATCGTGGCGTTGAACGATCTGATCCCGCCGGAGGACATGGCGTATTACGTGAAGTACGACTCCACGCACGGCAAGGCGCCCTTCGAGGTCAAGGCGGACTCGGAGAGCCTGATCCTGGATGGGGTTCGCGTCCCCATGTTCGCGGAGAGGGACCCTGCGGCACTGCCGTGGAAGAAGCTGGGCGTCGATATCGTGATGGAGTGCACGGGGCGCTTCACCAAGAAGCCCGATGCGATGAAGCACGTGGAGGCCGGCGCCAGGCACGTCATCATCAGCGCGCCGGCGGACGGGGTGGACCGGACGATCGTCCTTGGCGTCAACGAGAAGGACTTCGATCCCAAGGCCGATATCGTCGTCTCCAACGCCTCCTGCACGACGAACTCCCTGGCGGCCGTCACCAAGGTGATGCACGAGACTTTCGGGATCGAGAACCTGATGGCGACGACCATCCATGCCTACACCTCCACGCAGTTCCTGGTCGATACGCCTCAGAAGGGGGGCGGACGCAAGGGGCGCGCGGCCGGGGTCTCCCTTGTGCCCGCCACGACGGGCGCGGCCAAGGCGATGGTCCCCCTGTTCCCGGACCTGAAGGGCAAGATGGACATGATTGCCGTCCGCGTCCCCACGGTTGACGGATCCCTGACGGACGCCAACTTCCTGCTCAAGAAGGCCGTGACGCTCGACGAGGTCAACGGCGCCCTGAAGAAGGCCGCGGAGGGGCCGCTCAAGGGGATTGTGGAGTTCTGCGGGGAGGAGATCGTCTCTATCGACATCGTCGGCAACCCGCATTCCAGCATCGTGGACGGCCTGTCCACGAAGGTCCTGGACGGCAGGATGGTCAAGCTGATGCTCTGGTACGACAACGAGTTTGGCTACTCCAACCGGATGCTGGAGCTTGCGGCCTACATGGGAAGCAAGGCGTAGACTTTTGAGATTTCAGGGAAGCGCTGATTAAAACAAAAACGCATATTTTGCCAAAGGGAAGTATGCAAA
>NZ_CALIAA010000074.1 GCF_938040765.1 uncultured Fretibacterium sp. | reverse complement strand
CCATATTGATCAGGGAATAGATCGAGGCGTCCTTCACTTCGGAGGACAGAACCCCGCCGAAAGCGAACCGGATCGAGAACTCGTCGTTCGTCCCGTTAAAGCGATCCACGCTCTCGCGGAGCTTCTCATGAAACCTGCGCAGCCGCTCGGGATCGTATTTCTCGAAAAAACCCAGGAACTCGTCGCCTCCGTTGCGCCCGACGAATCCATAAGGGGCCGCGGCATCCGCCAGGATGCGGGCGAAAGCGACGATCAGGCGGTCCCCCACCGCATGGCCGAGCGTATCGTTGGTCCTCTTCAGATTGTTCAGATCGGCTATGAAACACATCAGGTCGGGCAAGGGGGACATGCCGCGGTACTTTTCGATCTGGAGGTCACAGGACCAGCGGTTGGGCAGGGAGGTCATCGGGTCCCTCGTGGCCTTCTCCTTCAGGAACCTGTTCTGATACAGGAGCTGCATCGACTCGCACGCCTGAAGCAGGAAGCAGACAAGCAGCGCCCCCGCTACGGCAAGCAGGATCGTCCTCAGGGGCAGGGTCAAATCGGCGTTCTGCTCCGAAAAGCGCTCCGCGATGCCGGCCAGGGTATCGGCGGTCTCGAAGAAGCTCTCGCTCAGATCGAACAGGACCCCCGTCCCTCCTGTTCGCCGGGCCTCCTCGATGGCGGCCTTGAGCTCCTCCCATTGAGTCCGGACGCTCTTCAGGCTCCTCCGATAGGCGGGATCGGCGAAGCCAAGCGGACCGTCCTCGCTCTGCCCCACCTCCAGATCCTCGATGACCCTGTCGATTTTGGACTCCAGAGCGTTGTTTCTCCTCCCCGCCAGCTCCCATTTGACCAGCCTCTGCCCCAGGCCCCGGATGAGCCCCGCATGATTGACGGTACGGGCGTTGCCCCGTACGACCTGAACGGAGGAAAACGAAACGACGCTCATGACGGTCAGCCCCACAAAGAGAGCGACGACGACAATATTTTTCCCGAATGCCTTTATGTTTTCTCTCCCCTTCATCGGCTGCCCTCACCTACCCGCTCCCCAGGTGGAGTGCGTCGCCCAGCCGGACAAATTCTCCCCGTGATGGGGCCCTCCCTGCAATGACGCCTTTCCATGAAGAGTTTCCCGTTTAAGACTTTTCGGCGAACACCTCACTTATATCCCAAACGGAACGGGTCTGTCAACCGAAAATATCGGGACGGAAACCGTTTGGCTATCCCGGAAGCACGTATTATAATGCCGGGTGCGGACCGGGAGGCGGCCCCGTCCTCCGCACAATAAAAGGAACCGTAAGGAAGGAGATGATTCGGATGGCAGCGGAGGCGCTGAGCCCCTCCATCGACATCCCGGAACAGATCTCGAAGGAGCTGAAGCTGACGGGCTCGCAGGTGCGGTCCGTGCTGGCCCTCTTCGAGGAGGGATGCACCGTTCCCTTCATCGCCCGCTACCGCAAGGAGGCCACCGGCTCGCTGGACGAGACCGTCATCACCGCGATACGAGACCGGAGCGGCAGGATGGCCGAGCTCGAAAAACGCCGGGCCGCCATCCTTGAGTCCCTGGCCGAACGGGAGCTCCTGACCGATGAGCTCAGGAACTCCGTTCTGGAGGCCCGTACCCTGACGGCCCTGGAGGACGTCTACCTGCCCTGGCGTCCCAAGCGCAGGACGCGGGCCTCCATCGCCGCCGAAAAGGGGCTGAGCCCCCTGGCGGACCTGCTCCTGGCCCAGTCCGAGACGCTCGACCCCTCGTCGGCGGCACGGCCCTTCGTCGACGAGGCCAAAGGGGTCGCCTCCGCCGAGGAGGCGCTGGCCGGGGCCATGGACATCCTGGCCGAGCGGTTCAGCGAGGACCCCGAGGCGCGTCAGGAGACGCGCCGTCTTTTCGCCCGCAAGGCCGTCCTCTCCAGCTCCTGCGTCAAGGGCAAGGAGGAGGAGGGGGCGAACTATCGGGACTACTTCGATTGGAGGGAGCCCGCCGCCGCGATGCCCTCGCACCGCGTGTTGGCGATCCTCCGTGGGGAACGGGAGGGTTTTCTGTCCCTGAGCGCCGTTCCCCCTGAGGAGGAGGCCCTCTCCATCCTCAAGCGACGTTTCGTCCATGGGACGGGGCCGGCATCCCGCCTCGTCGCCGAAGCCGCCGAGGACGGCTATCGGCGCCTTCTGAGGAGCTCCATGGAGAACGAGCTGCGGGGGGCCCTGAAGAAGCGGGCGGACGCCGAGGCGATCCGGGTCTTCGCCGCCAACGTCCGCGAGGTGCTCATGTCCGCGCCCATGGGACAGAGGGCGACGCTCGCCATCGACCCCGGCATACGGACCGGCTGCAAGGTCGTCTGCCTGGACCCCCAGGGCAATCTGCTGTACGACACCGTGATCTACCTCCACGCGTCCGAACGGCAGCGCGAGGCCGCGGCCGAGGCGCTGCGCAGTCTGGTGGGACGCTACGCCATCGAGGCGATCGCCGTCGGCAACGGCACGGCGGGCCGGGAGACGGAGTCCTTCGTGCGCGGGCTCGGCCTTCCGCCCGAGGTCGTCGTGGCCTCCGTCAACGAGAGCGGCGCGTCCATCTACTCCGCCTCCGAGGCCGCGCGGCGCGAGTTTCCCGACCGCGACGTCACGGTGCGCGGCGCCGTGTCCATCGGCCGCCGTCTGATGGACCCCATGGCCGAGCTGGTCAAAATAGACCCGAAGTCCATCGGCGTGGGACAGTACCAGCACGACGTGGACCAGAAGGAGCTGAAACAGGCTCTGGACGATGTGGTGATCCACTGCGTCAACGCCGTCGGGGTGAACGTCAACACGGCCAGCCCCGAGATCCTCTCCTACGTCTCCGGGCTGAACCGGCAGGTCGTCGCTCAGATCGTCAAGTACCGCGAGGCCAACGGTCCATTCCCCAGCCGCGAGGCCATGAGGAAGGTTCCCCGTCTGGGCCCCAAAACCTACGAGCAGTCCATCGGCTTCCTGAGGATCCTCGGCGGCGAGAACCCGCTGGATGCCAGCGCCGTCCACCCCGAGAACTACGGGACCGTCAGTCGGATGGCCCAGGCCCTCTCCTGCACGGTCGGGGACCTCATGACCTCTCCGGAGCTCAGGGCCCGCATCGAGCCCGAGCGCTTCGTCTCGGACACGGCGGGTCTGCCCACCCTCAGGGACATCCTCCAGGAGCTCGAAAAACCCGGGCGCGACCCCCGCGCCGCCTTCGAGATCTTCGCCTTCGACCCCGACGTTCACGAGATCAAGGACCTTCGGGCCGGACAGGTGCTGCCGGGGATCGTGACCAACGTCACTGCCTTCGGGGCGTTTGTGGACATCGGCGTTCACCAGGACGGGCTGGTGCACGTCAGCCGAATCGCCGACACCTTCGTCGAGAACCCTCAGGCCCACCTCAAGCCCGGGCAGAAGGTCCGCGCAGCGGTCCTCGAGGTGGACGAGCCGCGCAGGCGCATCGCCCTGTCCCTGAGGAAATCGGACCTCGGGGAGGGGACCGGAAAGGCGGCTCGAGACGGCGGCGCCCCGGGGACCCGGCGGCGAAGGGAACGGGACGACAAGCCCGACCTCTCGATGGGCTCCATCCTCCGCGAGCAGCTGCAGGGTACGGGACCCGAGAAGGCGGAATCCAGGTCCCGCAGAAGGAACGGCTGACCGTGGAGCGCTTCGATACGATCGTCATCGGGGGCGGCCCTGCGGGGCTGATGGCGGCGGGACAGGCCGCAGCCGTCGGCGAGCGCGTCCTGCTGGTCGAGAAGAACGCCTCGCTGGGGGAAAAGCTTCTGCTGGCCGGCAGGCGGCGCTGCAACATCACCAACGCGGAGCCGGACGTCACGGCGTTCCTCTCGCGCTACGGGGAGAACGGCCGATTCCTGCACTCGGCCTTCAGCCGCCTCGGACCGGCCCAAACCATCG